>DATGKF010000030.1:0-3107 GCA_035294785.1 Caulobacteraceae bacterium
ACGTTCGCGGACGGGCGGTTCTACCCGGCCGACTGGGCGGCGATCATCTTCAATCCGTCGTTCCCCTACCGCCTGGCGCACACGGTTTGCGGCTTCTATGTCACCACCGGCTTCGTGGTGCTGGGCGTCGGCGCCGGGCTCGTGCGGCGCAAGGCGTTCGAGGTCGAGGGGCGGGCGATGATGTCGGTCACGCTCTGGCTCCTGCTGGCCCTTGTCCCGTTGCAGATTCTGCTCGGCGACCTGCACGGCCTGAACACGCGCGAATACCAGCCGGCCAAGCTGGCGGCGATCGAGGCGCGCTGGGACACCGCCAGCCGCGTTCCGCTCACGCTCTTCGCCATCCCCGACCAGCGGGCGGCGACCAACCGCTTCGCCATCGACGTTCCGGTCCTGGGCAGCCTCATCCTCACCCACGATCCGAACGGGACCGTCCGCGGCCTGAAGGACTGGCCGGCCGACCAGCGGGCGCCGGTGATCGTGCCGTTCTTCGCGTTCCGCATCATGGTCGGGCTGGGGCTGGTCATGGCCGCCGTCGTGGCGGCCGGCGCGGCGCTCAGGTTCGGCGGGCGGCTCTGGCGAAGCGACTCGTTCCTGCGCCTCTGCCAATGGTGCGCGCCGATCGGCTTCCTCGCCGTGCTGGCCGGCTGGACGACCACCGAGGTCGGCCGCCAGCCTTGGACGGTCTACGGCGTCATGCGCACAGCCCAGTCGGTCACCCCGTCGCTGACGACCGCGGACGTCGCGACTTCGCTCGCCGGCTACATGCTGGTCTACCTGGTGATGTTCCCGGCGGGTTTTTTGATCATGCGGCGGCTGGTGCGCGCCGGGCCGACCGCGGCGCCGGCGCGGGAGGCGATCAGCGGCGGGCGGCCGAGCCAGCCGATCGAGGCGCTGCCGGGCGCGGAGGCGCCATGACCGCCACGCTCGACCTCGCGCCGATCTGGACGGCGATCCTCGGCCTCGGGATTTTCCTCTACGTCCTGCTGGACGGTTTCGACCTTGGCGTCGGCATGCTGTTCGGGCTCGCCCCGGACACCGCTTCACGCAACCTGATCATGAACTCGATCGCGCCGGTCTGGGACGGGAACGAGACCTGGCTGGTGCTGGGCGGCGTCGGGCTGTTCGCGGCCTTTCCGACGGCGTTTTCGATCATCATCCCTGGCGTCTACTTTCCCATCCTCATCATGCTGTTGGCGCTCGTCTTCCGCGGCGTGGCGTTCGAGTTCCGCTTTCGCGACAGCGAGCGAAAGGGCGTCTGGGACCACGCCTTCGTCTATGGCTCCGGCATCGCGACGTTCGCGCAAGGGCTGATGCTGGGGGCCTTTATCCAGGGGTTCAGAACCGACGGGCGCCACTTCACGGGCGGCGCGCTCGATTGCTTCACGCCGTTTTCGTTTCTGTGCGGGGTCGCGCTGGTCTTCGGCTACGGGCTGCTCGGCTGCGGCTGGCTCATCATGAAGACCGAGGGCAAGCTGCAGGCGCGCGCCCGGCGGCAGGGCCTGGTCTGTCTGGCCGCGGTGATGATCGGCATCGCGGCCGTCAGCCTCTGGACGCCGCTGATGAGCCCGTCGATCGCACGGCGCTGGTTCGCCTGGCCCAACATCGGCTTCCTCTCGCCGGTCCCGATCGCCGCGGCCGCGCTGGCGCTGTTCGAGTGGCGGGCGCTGCGGGGGCCGGCGGAGGCCGCGCCGTTCCTGGGCGCCATCGGCCTCTTCCTGATCTCGTACCTGGGCATCGGCATCAGCCTTTGGCCGCTGATCGTTCCGCCCTCTCTCACGCTTTGGCAGGCGCAGGCGTCGGAGAGCACCCAGGCGTTTCTGCTGGTCGGCACGCTCGTCCTGCTGCCCATCATCCTGCTCTACACCGGCTGGTCCTACTGGGTGTTTCGGGGCAAGGTCCGCGGCGACATGGGCTATCATTGAGCGAGCGGACGACATGAGCAGAACCAACAGCGCCGACGCCGAACTGCGGGCGCGCGCCGAGGCCGTGATCCCGAACGGCATGTACGGCCACCAGGCCGTCGGCCTCTTGCCCGACGACTATCCGCAGTTCTTCTCCCGCGCCGAGGGCGCGCGGCTCTGGGACGCGGACGGGAACGAACTCATCGACTTCATGTGCGCCTACGGCCCGAACCTGTTCGGCTACGGCAATCCCGAGATCAATACCGCCTTCGTCAAGCAGATGGAGCAGGGCGATACGCTCACCGGCCCGACCGCACGGCTGGTCGAGATGGCCGAGACGATGGTCGACATGGTCGCTCACGCCGACTGGGCGATGTTCTGCAAGAACGGCACCGACGCGACCGCGATGGCCGGCGTCGTGGCCCGAGCGCATACGCGGCGCAGGACCATCATACGCGCCAAAGGCGCCTACCACGGCTGGGCACCCGTGTTCACGGCGCGCCGCGCCGGCATCACGCCCGAGGATCAAGCGCACCAGATCATCTGCGATTACAACGACGTCGCGAGCCTGGAGGCCGCCGTGGCGCAAGCGGGCGACGATCTGGCGGGCATCTTCGCCGCGCCGGTCAAGCATGACGCCTTCATCGACCAGGCGCCGCCGGACCCGGCCTATGCGAACCGCGCTCGGGCGCTGTGCGACGAAGCCGGCGCGCTACTTATCGTGGACGATGTGCGCGCGGGCTTGAGGATCGCGCGCGACTGCAGCTGGTCCACCGTCGGGGTCGAGCCGGACCTGTCGACCTGGGGCAAGTGCATCGCCAACGGGCATCCCGTTTCGGCGCTGCTGGGCTCGAACAAGGCGCGCGTCGCCGCGGGCAAGATATTCGCCACCGGGTCTTACTGGTTCCAGTCGGCGCCGCTGGCGGCGGGCCTCGCCACCATGCGGCTGGTCCGCGAGACGGACTATCTGGAACGCATCGAGCGGCTGGGTGCGCGGCTGCGCGACGGGCTCGCCGAACGGGCAGGGGCGGCCGGGTTCGGCTTCCGGCAGACCGGCCCGCTGACCATGCCGCTCTTCCTGTTCGACGACGACCCGGATCTGCGCAAGGGCTTCTGCTGGTCGAGCGCCATGCTCGAGCGCGGCGTCTACGTGCACCCGTGGCACAACATGTTCCTCTGCGCCGCCATGACCGAGGCCGACATCGA
>DATGKF010000031.1:0-19164 GCA_035294785.1 Caulobacteraceae bacterium
TAGGGGCTCATCCTCGGCCCGTCGTTGACCGGATAGTTGTCCCACAGCAGCGGCTTGCGCTTCAGGCTCTCGCCGACGCGTGCGAGGTGGCCGGGGCTGAACTCGCGCGAGCATACCTCCTCGCCGGTCCAGAACACCTCGATCCTGGGATCCAGGCCGCGGCCGAGCTCTTCCAGATAGCCCGGCGGGCGGACGCCGAAGCCGCGGTCCAGCGCCGGATCGTCGCTGTAGTAGGTCGGGCAAAAGATGATGCGGCTGGCCGTCGAGCGTTCGGTGATCCAGTCGAGGATGCGGATCTGCGTCTCGGCCAGGCGCGGCAGGTCGCCCTGCATGTCGTCGAAGAGGATGCCGAGATCCTGAACGCCCAGGTCGGCCAGGTCGTCGAGCTTGGCCGCCAGCGCGGCCTTCGCCTCGTCGTTGAAGTCGCGGTAAATTTCGAATGGGCTCAAGCCCACGCCGAAGCGAATGCCGACGCTTTGGCAGTGCGTGGCGAAGCGCGCCAGCGCGGCGCGGGTCTCCGCCGGCCACGGCTCGCGCCAGCGCTCGCGCAGGATGCGGTCCGCCTTCGGCGCGTAGATGTAGAAGCCATAGCCTTCGCGCTGCAGAAAGTCGGCCTGCGCCTCACGGTCGGGCCAGCTCCACGGGCGGCCGTAGTAGCCTTCGATGAGGCCGAGCTCGACGGCCATCAGGTCAGGCCCAGCTTCAGGAGTTCGAGGTCGGTGGCGTCGCTGAGCGTCGCCGCATAGATCACGGCGCCGGTGGCCGGATCGACGGCGAAGCCCTTGTCGTAGGCGTAGCCGGGCGCCTCGGCGACCACGCGCGGAGGCCCGCCCGCGATCGGCTGGCGCATGATCCGCGCCGGGTGGCCGAACGGGTCGTCCACATAGTCGATGTTTGCGCCGTCGATCGCCCAGAGGTTCGGGAAGCCCGGCCGCGGCAGCGTCGTGATGCGACGCGGAGTCCCGTCGATGCGCCAGACGCCGGGCGAGTCCGCCCGCACGCCATAGAGTTCGCGCCCGCGCGCCTGCACGGTCATCCAGCCGTAGGGCGAGGCCGGGACCGGCGCGCCGATCGGGGCGAGGGCGACGCGGTAGAGTCGCCAGCCGCCGGCGTCGCGGCCGGGAAAGATCAGCGAGCGGCCGTCCGCGTCCCAGGCCGGTACGCCGAGCTGGGCCCCCGCGAAGGGAATCTGGCCCAGGCTCTGGCCGGTGATGGAGACGATGCGGATGACCAGGCGGCCAGACGCCTCCGTCGGGAAGGCGAGCTTCTGGCCATCCGGCGAGAACGCCGGGCCGTCGAGGTAGACGTCAGGCTCGACGCGAACCAGTTCCTGGAAGGCGCCGCCTGGCCGGCGCAGCCAGACGCCGGCCTCGCCGGCGCGCGCGCCGGCCATCGCGACATCGCCGTCCGGCGCGATCGCGGGCGCGCCGTCGATCGCGCGGCTGGCGTCCAGGATGCGCGGCGGGCCGCCGGCGGCGGAGGGCGGCGAGGCCAGGTTGTAGACCTCGCTGTTGACCTCGACCGCGGCGATCTCGTGCGGCCCCGTTGCGATCCGGCCAAGCTGCATCGGCCCGGACAAGAGGTGCTGCGGCGGGCCGCCGTCGGCCGGGTAGGCCCATATCACGTTGTCGCCGTTGACCCGCCCGGCCAGGAGCACGGCGCGCGAGTCGCCGGTCCAGCCGCCCGGGCTGAGGTCCCAGCCCTTGGGGATCACGCGCTCGGCCCCGGTTTTCAGGTCGCGGATGACCAGCGGCGCGACGAGGTCGCTGAAGCTGCGCTCGAAGCTGATGTAGCGGCCGTCCGGAGACAGACCCAGCGATCGGTCGCCGGGGACCCCGCCAGGCGGGCGCGTGAGGTCGGTTCGCCGCCCGCTCGCCAGGTCGAGGCGAACGATGCGATCGGCGGCGTCGCCGTTCGGGCGGTCGGTGAAGAAGAGCGCGGCCCCGTCCCTGGACCAGACCACCTGGCTGCGGTCGTCTGTGATGCAATCGCCCGCCGTTCGCGCCGCGCCGTCCCGCAGCGGGCGGATCATGATGCGGCAGGGCGCGCCGGGCGCCGTCACCACGTAGGCCAGCTCTTTCCCGTCCGGCGACCAGGCCGCCGACGTATGGTCGCCGGGCTCGTCGGTCAGCTTCACCGGGTCGCCGCCCGCGAGGGCGCGCAGGTAGATCTGGCGCGTGTCGACGTCGGCGCCGGCGGAGTAGGCGATAAAGAGGCCGTCGGGCGACAGCGCCGGGTGGCGTTCGATCGGCATGGCGGAGACGAGCAGCCGCGAGCTCTCGACCGTCCAGCGGGGGGGAACGCCGAGCCGCCAGCCGAACGCGCCGCCGACAGCGATGACGAAGGTCGCCGCGACCAGCCCCGCGGCCACCATCATGCGACGCTCGGGACCTGGCCGGGTCGCCGCGCTGGGCGCCGCGCCTGTTTCGGTCAGCCGGTAGCCGACCCGCGCCACCGTCTCGATCGAAAAGCCGCCGAGGGTCTCTGAAAGTCGCCGCAGCCGACCGATGCAACGGTTGATCGCGTCCTCGCCGACGATCCGCCCGCCCCAACAGGCGTCGATCAGTTCGTCGCGCGAGATCACCTGGCCGTCCATGCGCGAGAGCGCCACCAGCACCTGCATGACGCGCGGCTCGAGGACGTCGCGGCGTCCGTCGGCGGTCACCTCCCGCAGCGACGGGCGCACGGCCAAGCCGCCCAGCGCGAAGTCCGCCTCTCGCGCCAGGACCACCGGACGCGCGGCGACGTCGGGCCGCTCCCCGCCCATCATCGGCGTTTGATCGGCGAAACGTCGCATCCCCATCCTTTCGGCGAACGCCGAGCCCCGTTCCTATCAGCCCGGCAGCGTCGAGGCTATCGGCCGGCGGCGCACGAAGCTGGCGGGAGTCGGACATTGAACAGGAGATTGTGGCCAAGCTTGGCCATCGCCGCGACTCCGGCGCCCAGGCTCGCGCGGACCGATCGGGGCGAGACCGCGGCCCCCGCAACTGCCGCGCTCGGAGGGGCCCGTTGATCCGCGGCGAGACGCCGGCGCGACTGCTCGCCACGGCCACGGCGGAGTTCCTCCGCTTCGGCTTCGACGGGACCGACGCCAATCGCATCGCCCGGCGGACGGGCGTCGCGCCGGCGGCCTTCTACCGGGCGTTCAAGGACCGCGTCGACGCCTTCCTCGCCGTGTACGCCGACTGGGCGGAGGCGGAGCGCCGCGCCTTCGCCCGCCTGCTGGGGCGCCCCGGTCCCATCGACGAGATTGTCGCGGCGCTGGTCGCACGGACTCGGCGCGACGCCAATTTCCGCCGGAGCCTCAGGCGGCTGGCGCAGGAGGATGTTCGCGTGCGCCGCGCTCTGGCCGCGGCGCGCCTGGCGGCCGTGGCCGACCTGGCGAGTTGGCTCGGGCCGGGCCGCATCGATCGCGCCAGCCTGGCGGTCGATCTCATCCAGGTCGAGCATCTGGCGACGGCGCTGGCCGAGGGCGAGCTCGCCGCCATGAGCGTCTCCGAGCATGCCGCCCGCGGGCGCCTGGCGCTGTTGCTGATGCGCTGGCGTATCCGCCCGGCGGGCGTCGTCAGCGAGGAAGCCGCGCTCGGCGCCCGAGCCTGAGCGCAGACCGCATCGTGCTCTTGGCGATGGATTTCGGCTATGCATCGCCGCTCGAGGGGAGCCGCATGCGCCAGCTGAACACCGCCGGCAAGCCGACCCACGTGGCTTGGGCCATCGCGGTCTGCTGCGCCATAGGCGCGCTCGAGGGCTACGACATCCAGGCGGTCGGCGTCTCCGCGCCGGCGATGGCGCCGGCGCTGCACATGCCGGAAGCCTTCATCGGCTACGCCTCGAGCCTGACCATGGCGGGCTTGATCCTCGGCGCCGTCGTCGGCGGCTGGGCGGCCGATCGCTTCGGCCGCAAGCCGGTGCTGGTGGCCTCGGCGGCGCTGTTTGGGGTGTTCACCGTGCTGACCGCGCTGGTGCAGACGTCGAACGAGCTCTTCGTCCTGCGCACCCTGACCGGTCTCGGCCTCGGCGGGGCCATGCCGAACATGATCGCCATGGGGGCCGAGATCAGCGCGCCCGAGCGGCGGTCGGCGACAATCACCGGCATCTTTTCGGGCTTCCCGGCCGGCGGGGCGGTCGCCTCGCTGCTCACGCTGGCGGTGCTGGCCGGCGTCTTGCCGAAGAGCTTCGACTGGCGGCTCGTCTATCTGGTCGGCGGCGCGCTGGCGATCGCCCTCGTTCCCGTCGCGCTGATGACCTTGCCGGAGACGCGGCCCGCCCGGACCGGCGAGCGCCGCAACGTCCTGACCGTGCTGTTCGGCGAGGGCCGGGCGGCGCCGACGCTGCTGCTCTGCCTCGCCTTCGCCTGCACAACGGTGCTGCTCTATCTGATGGTCGGATGGCTGCCGACGCTGGTGGTCGGCGAGGGCCTTTCGCGCGTCGACGCGGCGCTCGCGGCGCTCTCCTTCAACGTGACCAGCACCGCCGGCGGCGTTGCGATCGGCATCGCCGTGGATCGCTTCGGCCTCCGCCGCGCGGCCCTCGCCAGCTACATCGGCCTCGTCCTGGCGATGGGCGCGCTGGCGGCGACGTCGGCCTTCGCCGCCATTCTGGTGTTCGCCGGTTTGGCAGGCTTCTTCGCCGTCGGCGCGCAGTTTGCGCTCTACGCGGCCTCGCCGACCTACTATCCGCCCAGCGCCCGCGCGCTCGGCGTCGGCGCCGCGGTCGGCGCCGGCCGGGTGGGCTCGATCATCGGGCCGACGCTGGGCGGTGTGCTGCGCGCCGCGCACGCGAGTTCGAACCAGGTGCTGCTGGCGACGCTGCCGGTGATCCTCATGGGCGGCGTCGCCGCCGTCGCGCTGACTTTCGTCGGCCGGGCGGCCCATGAGACGGAACCAGACGGAGGAGGAGACCGCGATGCTGGCGCTGAAGCCGAACTGCGAATGCTGTGACAAGGACCTGCCGCCCGAGAGCGCGGAGGCGATGATCTGCTCGTTCGAGTGCACCTTCTGCCGCCACTGCGCCGAGGGCGTGCTGGCCGGCCGCTGCCCGAACTGCGGCGGCGCCTTCAGCGCCCGCCCGATCCGCCCGGCGCACCTCCTGGCCAACTTCCCGCCCCAGACCGAGCGCGTGCTCCGCCCCGGCGGCTGCCCGGCGCCCGAAGCGGCCTAAGCCTCCGCCGCGATCGGGTTCCGGAGCAGGCCGACGCCGTCGATCTCAACCTCGACCACGTCGCCCGGCTTCATCCAGAGGGGCGGTGTGCGCGCCGCGCCGACGCCGCCCGGCGTGCCAGTGACGATCACGTCGCCGGGCCTGAGCACCGTCCACAGCGAGAGGTAGGCGATCAGCTTCGGCACGTCGAAAATCAGCTGCTCGAGCTTGGCGTCCTGCACGACCTCGCCGTTCAGGCGCGTCTGGATGCGCTGTGGCCCCAGCGGCCCGACCTCGTCCGGCGTCGTCAGCCAGGGGCCGAAGGGGCCGGAAGCGGGAAAGTTCTTGCCCGGCGTGAACTGGGTCGTGTGCCGCTGGAAGTCGCGGATGGAGACGTCGTTGTAGCAGGCGAACCCAGCGACATGCTCAAGCGCCCGCGCCTCCGGGACGGCGCGCCCCTCGCGGCCGATGACCACCGCAAGTTCGCCCTCGTAGTCCACCGTCTCCGAGACCTTCGGCTTCAGGATCGCGGCGCCGTGGCCGATCTGGGTGTCCGCGAAGCGGGTAAACACCGTCGGATGCGCGACGGCGGCCCGGCCGGTCTCGGCGCGGTGGTCTTCGTAATTGATCCCGATACAGATGACCTTCTCCGGGTCGGGGATCACCGGCAGGAACGCGACATCCGCCAGCGCATGATCGGCCTTGGCGTTTGTGAACGCCGCCGCGCGCCCGAGCCCGTCGTCCGCGATCAGCGCCTTCAGCGAGGGCGCGCCCAGCCGCCCTTTCAGGTCGACGACGCCGTCGCGGACGGCGAGGCCGAAGCTGGCCTCGCCGCCGGCCTCATAGCTTACAAACCGCATACCCTAGACCAGCGCCGAGGGTTCGAGGTTCATTTCCTTCAGGAACGGCGCGGCGTGGTCGATGCGCCCGGTCAACGTCTTCGGGTCGCCCGACGCCAGCTGGTAGACGGCCTCGGCGATGTATTCGATCGGCTGCACCCGGTCCTTGCTCGCCTCGGTGATCAGCCCGTGCACGGCCACGCCAGGCGTCGCCACCAGGCCCGGCGAGACCACGTTGACGGCGATCCCGTCGGCGTAGACCTCGGAGGCAAGGCCGGTGGTGAACCGCTCCAGCGCCGCCTTGCACATGCCATAGACCGTGCCGCCGCGGCCGCCGCCTTGGCCGGGCTTCGGGTGGAAGGCCGCGCCGGACGAGATGTTGACGATCCAGCCCTGCTTGCGCTCGCGCATCGACGGCAGCACGAGCTGCGCCAGATGGAACGGGGCATAGACCTGCACCTCCATCATCAGCTTGAAGCGCTTCTCGGGGAAATCCTCGACCGGGATGAAGTAGGTGATGGCGGCGTTGTTCACGAGGATGTCGACCGGCCCGTAGGCCGCGACCGTCTCCTCGATCAGCCGCTCGCGGTCGGACTGCTGCGCCAGATCGGCTTTGATGAAGCGCGCCTCGCCGCCGGCGCGTCGGATACGCTCGACCGTGTCGTTCAGCGTGCCGGGCAGGCGGCTTTCGCCCTCCTCGGCGGTTCGCGCCGAGGCGACCACCTTCGCGCCCTCCATGGCCAGACGCGCGGCGACGGCCTCGCCGATGCCGCGGCTGGCGCCGGTGACGATGGCCGTCTTGCCCTTCAAGGGCCCGTTCGGATTGACTTTCGCCTCGCTCATCGAAGCTTCCTCCACGTTGATTTCCGATGTTCGCGAAACCCTTCTCGCCAAACGGGCGGCGGCGCAAGACCGCACGAAATTGACCCGCCAAATCGACGGCGCCAGAGTAAACGCCGATCACCGACAACCAGCGCCCCGAGGAGTCTCGGCCATGCTCAGCGAACCGCTTCCCCGCACCGACGCCGCCATCGACCAGGCGGTCGGCGAGGCGCACCTGCCGTCGCTGATGATGTCGCTGGTGCATCTGACCGGCGACGCCTCGATCCTGTCAGACGACATGAAGCCGGCCTACGACATGTTCGCCGACGGCCGTCTCGGCGGCTTCGACGAGGCCAGGCAGGCCCGCGTCCGGGGGGCCGCGAAGAGCGCCATCGCCGCCTACCTCGCCAGCGGCAAGCTGCCGGCGCCGCCCGCGCCCGCCACCGTGCGGCGGATGATGGACTTCATCGTCGGCGGCCAGGTGCCCGAGCGCTACATGGGCATGATGATGGAGGAGCTGGCCGTCGACGGCGTCGACCAGAAGCGGCCGCACTGGGAAAGCCCGAAGCTGAAGGCGGCCGCGGCCAAGATGAAGGTGGTGATCATCGGGGCGGGCATGTCGGGCCTCTTGGCGGCCATCCGCCTGCAGCAGGCCGGCATCGCCTACGAGATCATCGAGAAGAACGCCGACGTCGGCGGCACCTGGCTCGAGAACACCTACCCGGGCTGCCGGGTCGACAACCCCAGCCACCTCTACGGCTACTCGTTCGAGCCGAACCACGAATGGCCGATGCACTTCTCCACCCAGCCGGTGCTGCGCGACTATTTCATGGGCTGCGCCGACAAGTACGGGCTTCGAGCGCACATCCGCTTCAACACCCAGGTCACCGAGGCGCGCTTCGACGAGGCGGCCAAGCTGTGGCGCGTGACGATCCGAAAGGCCGACGGGGCCGAGGAGACGCTAACCGCGACCGCGGTAATCAGCGCCGTCGGCCAGCTCAACCAGCCGCGCCTGCCGGACATCGCCGGCCGCGACAGCTTCGCCGGCGTCGCCTTCCACTCCGCGCGCTGGCGCCACGACGTCGACCTCAAGGGCAAGCGCGTCGCCTGCATCGGCACCGGCGCCAGCGCCTTCCAGTTCGTGCCGGCCATCGCGCCGGACGTGGCGCACCTCACCGTCTTCCAGCGCACCCCCCCCTGGCTCGGGCCGACGCCGGACTATCACTACGAGGTGACCGCCGGCGAACGCTGGCTGTTCGAGCACGTGCCCTTCTATGAGAAGTGGTACCGCTTCTGGCTCTTCTGGATGCTGACCGACGGCCTCTACGAGGGCGTCAAGGCCGACCCCAACTACAAAGGGCCCGACAACGCCGTCAGCGAGTTCAACGCCGGCATGCGCGCCATGCTGATCGAGATGATCCGCCCGCAGACCGAGGGCGATCCGGACCTGCTCGACAAGGTGATCCCGAAGTACCCTATCGGCGGCAAGCGTTCGGTGCGCGACAACGGCGTCTGGATCGCGGCGCTCCGCCGCCCGAACGTCGACCTGATCACCGAGCCGATCAAGGAGATCACGCCCAAGGGCGTCGTCACCGCCGACGGCGTCCTGCACGAGGTCGACGTCATCATCTATGGCACCGGCTTCACCGCCTCGGATTTCCTCAAGACGTTCAAGGTGCACGGCAAGGGCGGCGTCGAGCTGCACGACCGCTGGGCCGGCGACGCGCGCGCCTATCTCGGGATGACCATCCCAGACTTCCCCAACCTCTTCGTGATCTACGGGCCGAACACCAACATCGTGGTCAACGGCTCCATCATCTTCTTCTCCGAGTGCAGCGTCCGCTACATCGTCAACGCGCTCGAGATGCTGGCCGAGAAGGGCGTGCAGACCATGGAGGCGAAGAAGGACGTGCACGACGCGTTCAACGCCAAGGTCGACGAGGCCAACCGCTGGATGGCCTGGGGCGCCCCGCAGGTGACCAGCTGGTACAAGAACGCCAAGGGCCGCGTCAGCCAGAACTGGCCCTTCCCCCTGGTCGACTACTGGTCCGCGACCCTGAAGCCGAACCCGGACGACTTCGTGCTGAGCTAGGCGTCAGGCCGTCGCACCGCCGCCGCTTTTGCGGATGCCGTGGGCGATGAAGTTCACGGCGTCCAACCGTGTCATGCCGTTCTCGTTCAGGAGCTCGCAGGCGCGGCTGTCGCGCTCGGAGAAAATGGCGACCAGCACATTCGCCCCCGTCACAAAGTCGCTGCCGGCCAATTGAACATGGATCACCGCGCGCTGAATGATCCTCTGGAAGGCGCCGGTGGGCGTCGCCGCAGCGCCGTCTTCGCCGGCGGCTGACGCCCGCTCGCCATCGAGCCAGGCGGCCAGTTCGGCCCTTAGCCTGTCGATGTCGATGGCGCAGGCGTCGAGCACGAGGGCGGCGTCGCGGTCGTCTGCGAGCGCCCGCAGCAGATGTTCCGACGTCGTGTCCCGGTGGCCGCGCTGCGCCGCAAGGTTGACGGCCACGTGCAGCGTCTGCTCCAGATTGGGTGAGAACCGCGTAGAGCCGCGCCCCCGGCCGGGCGGGCGCGATGCGCCCATCGCTGACGCCGGGTCTTCCGAGGGCGGCGGCGACAGCGCTCCGTTCCGCAGCATCGTCACGAGCGAATTCCAATCCTTCGCGCCGAGTTTTCTGGCGATCACTTCGAGTTCGTTGGTTCGGATGTTGAGGACCTTGGCGGCCTCGAGCGCGAGCAACAGCCGGTCAGGCGGATAGCCGTGCCGGTTCGCTAGATCGACCGCCCGGCCAAGCAATCCTTCGGCGGTGGCGGACTCTTCCGGCGCGAGCGCTGCCGACTCCGCATCTTCGGTCGCTCGTCGCTCGCCTGGGCGCGCCTCCGACTCGGCGCGGATCAGCGCGGAAAGCGTATTCCAATCCCTGATCCCCAGCGCCTGGGCGATCAGTTCGAGACTGTCGCTGTTGCTGATCGTCAGGCCTTTCGCGGTCAGCGCCCGCCTGAGCGTTTGCGCCATGGCCTTGGCGTCGCGGAAGTCGCGCATGTCGTCATCCCTCGCTTCGAGAGCGAACCAGGTGCGCCAGGGGCTTGCGTTGCTGACCCGTTCGCTCGAGGCAAAGGGACGGTCGGAGCGATGCGATACGTTCACCAACCCGGTTGGGGGTCGCAAGCGGCAGGTCGTATCAACCGATCCGAGAGGTGACTCCACGGGTCGAGGCTGTCAATGCGCTGCGACCGGGCCGCCGCCGCGATCACGGAACTGGCGGACTGTCGCCCCAGGCGGGCGATCGGTCGCCGTCGTGCGGCGTCAGGTTCAGGCAGTAGCGCGCGAGGATCGAGCCGCCCTCGACGCTGACGACGTGCTTGACCGAGTGAACCACGTAGCGCCGCGGCGCCGCCGGCGTCCCTGACGGATCGTTCGGGTTCAACCTCTGCCAGCCCTCGTCGTCGAAGCGGTCACCGACCTGCACGGCGGGGAAGGGGCTGCTCGCGCGGAACACCGCTACCGGGCGGTGCTCGCTGCTCGTGTCGCACAACTCGAGCACGTAGCGGATCGGGTAGGTGGTTTCGTCCATCCGTCGGTTTCTCGGTCGCGGGGCCCGTCAGGGCGAGGCGAGGATCTTGCCCAGCTGCTGCATGAGCTGGCCGTAGCGGACGTAGTCGCCGGACGCGTACGCCTGCTGCATGTCGTGGAAGATGGCGCGGGCCTGGTTCAGCTGATCGGGCGTTGGCGCGCCGGCGGCGGGCGCGGCGCTCCCGCCGGGCGAGGGCGCCGATACGCCGCCGACCAGGGTGTCCTCCGCCGCGCTGAGCGTGTCGGCCCACTCGATCCGGCGGTCGTCCGGCATGAGCTGGCCGAAGACGACGCGGGCCAGTGTCGGAATGCCGGTCTGCTCGGCCTCGATATAGATGGGCTCGATGGCCACGAGCTGGCCGCCGGCCAGCGGCAGGATCAGGAGGTTGCCGCGGATGACGCGCGATCCGTGCTGGTCCCACAAGGTCAGGTCGGCTGAGAAGCGGCTGTCGGAGTTGATGCGCGACTCCACCTGCGCCGGCCCGTCGACGAACCGCCCCTTGGGGAAGCGGAACGCGACCAGCTTGCCGTAGTTGGCGCCGTCCGAGCGGCCGGCCAGCCAGCCGGCCATCTGGTTCTTTCCCGCGACCGACAGCGGCAGCATCAGCATGAACTCCGGCGCCGACGCGCCCGGCAGCTGCGCCATCACGTAGTAGGGCTGGGTCTCGACCTCGGCGCCGCCGTCCAGTTCGTGCGGGACCTCCCACCGATCCTCGCGGTTGTAGAAGGTGGTGGGGTTGGTCATGTGGTAGGTGCCGTACATCTCGGCCTGGACCGTGAAGAGGTCTTCCGGATAGCGCACGTGCCGGCGCAGATTCGCCGGCATCGTGGCCCCGTCCTTGAACAGGCCCGGCATCATCTTTCGGTAGGCGCGGATGATCGGGTCGTCGGGGGCGAAGACGTAGAAGGTCACCGAGCCGTTGTAGGCGTCGACGACCGCCTTCACCGCGTTGCGCACGTAGTTGCGGTCGTGAAAGGCCTCGACCGAACCCTCGTAAGTCTCGCTGTAGGGATAGTTCGCCGAGCTGGTGTAGCCGTCGAGGATGTAGGCGTAGTGGTCGCCGTCGGCGACGATGTAGGGGTCGCGATCGAAGGTGAGGAAGGGCGCCAGCCGCTCGACCCGCTCGACCACGTTGCGGCGGATCAGGACCCGGCTCTGCGGCGTGAAATAGTCCGAGAGGAAGAGCCGAAGGCCGTCGAACTGCCGCGCCACGACCAGCCGGCGCCAGAGGTTCGAAAGCGCGAAACCGCCTCGGCCGCCATAGACCGTCTCCGCGTTGGCGTCGCCGTGCGGGTAGTCGAATTCCTTCTCGGTGGTGTGGACGTAGACCCGGTCGTTGGTTTGCAGGCCGTAGTAGATTTCGCCATGGGTGACGGCGAGGTCGCCCACCGCCTGGATCGGAATGTCGTGGGCCCACAGCACCGGATCGCCCCGCTGGTCGATCTCGTTCACCGGCGCGGCGACGACGCCGTAGCCGTGCGTGTACTTCAGCGCCAGGTTCACCCACACCTGCGCCGGCGGCGGCAGCTTGGCGACGTCGAGTTCGCGGGCGGTGATGATCACCTGCCGCTCGGCGCCGTCCACCTGATAGCGGTCGATGTCGACGCCGCTGAAGGCGTAGTAGGGGCGCAGCCCTTGCGTCTGCTGCAGCTGCGGCTCCAGCGCCCGCCAGTCCCAGATGCGCGCATCGCGCAACGTGGCCGCGCTGTTGTCGAGGTCCTGGCGCGTGAGCGGCGTTGGGGACACCGGGAAGTCCTGTTCCTGGACGTCCGGGCCTTCGAGCCCGTAAGCCCGCCGCGTGCCGGCGATGCTGCTCAAGAGGTAGGGCTGCTCGAGGGTGATCTGGTTCGGCCCGACGTAGAGGCGCTCGACCGCCGCGGGAACGATCTGCGCGCCCACATAGAGGACGACGAAGGCGCCGCCGACCCCCAGCCAGCGCGTCCGCCTTGCGAAGAGCCAACCGCGAAGGCCAGGCCGCAGCGCCGCGGCCGCGAGCACGACGGCGGCGGCGAGCCAGGCGGTGATGATCACCGCGTACGCCGGCAGCCAGACGTGCAAGTCGATCCAGGACGCGCCGGCGACGACGCCCGAGTGGCCGTCGATGACCAGGTGATAGCGGGCGATGAAGCGCAGGATCGCGCAGCCGAGACAGAACAGCGCCGCCAGCAGGAGCCCCTGCGGGAGCCAGCCGTTCCAGGCGGCCCGTCCGGCGGCGAGGGCGTTGGCCATGACCTGTTCGATCGTGTCCGCGGCGGCGGCGTCGACCACGGCCAGACGCGGGCGGCGGACGCCCCACGGCATCGGCCGGCGCACGGCGGGCAGGCGCATGAAGGAGATCACCCCGATCGCGGCCCAGCCGGCGATGGTGATGACCAGCAGCGTCATCATCAGGCGCGCCAGCCCTTCGTAGACCGGCAGTCTGAGCATGTAGAACGAGAGGTCGCGGCCGAACACCGGGTCGGTGATCCCCGAGGGCGTCGCGCCGAGGAACCCCGTCAGCGGCGTCCACATGCCGGCCGCGCCATAGGCGACCAGCGCGGCGACGGCGAAGCCTGCGATCACCGGCGCGCTGGGCGGCAGGTTGGCCAGGCGGCGGGCGGCGAGGCGCCAGTTGATCGCGACGAAAAGGCCGCCGAACGCCAGCACCACGACGAAGATCGCGCCTTGCAGGCCGAGCGCGAGCCAGAACCGGGCCGACTGGCCGAGCTCGGCGAACCAGTAGCGCTCCAGCGCAATCCCGAGCGTGGCTTCGATGACGATGATCGCAAGGCCGGCGAGGGCAATGTAGGCGAGGTCCCGGTAGACCCGGCGCGCGAGCGCCGCCGATGGCGGGTCGCCGCGATGGCGCAGCGCCGTTGTCGCCAGCGGGATCGACGCGACCAGCAGAAGGATCAGGTAGCCCAGCAGGAACATGACGTCGGCCCCGGGGGCGAGACGCCCTGCCGCCCCAAGATAAAGACCTCTCGGGCGGCCTCAGCTTGGCGAGCCGAAAGCTCGGCCGTCAAGCGGTTGCTGCAACCCCCGTCAGGCCATCGCCTGCTCGAACAATCGCTTCGCCGTCGCGTAGTCAGCCTTGCCGTTCGGGGCGCGGGGCGCCTGCGGCACGAAGACGATCTTACGCGGCGCCTTGTAGGGGGCGAGCTTGCCGCGCACGTGGGCCATCAGCTCGGCGTCCCGGGCCGCCTGGCCGGGCGCGAGGCCGACCACCGCGCTCACCACCTGGCCGAACCGCTCGTCCGGCATGCCGAACACCAGCGCGTCGTGCACCGCGGGGTGGGTCTTCAACGCCTCCTCGACCTCCTCCGGATAGATCTTCTCGCCGCCGGAGTTGATGCAGTGGCTGCCGCGGCCAAGCAGCTTGATCGTTCCGTCCGCTTCGACCGTCGCGTGGTCGCCGCTGATCAGCCGCCGCTGGCCGTTGATGGTGACCCAGGTGCGGGCGCTCTTCTCGGGGTCCTTGTAATAGCCCAGCGGCAGGTCGCCGAGCTTGGCGCACAGACCGATCTCGCCCGAGCCCGGCTCGATCGGGGTGAAGTCGCTCTCGCGCACGACGATGGTGTCGCCGGCGTCGAAGCGCGCCTCGGTCGGCGGCAGGTCGCGGCTGGAGACCGAGATGCCGATGCCGGCGCCTTCCGAGGCGCCGAAGCTGTCGACCAGCATCGCGTTGGGCATGAACTCCAGCATGCCGGTCTTCACTTCAGGGCTCCACATCATGCCGGACGAGACGACGACCTCGAGGCAGGTCACGTCATAGCGCTCCGGCTCGGCGCGCAGCGCGTCGACCATCGGCCGCGCGAACGCGTCGCCGACGATCACGAAGCCCGAACAGCGCAGGCGCGTGACAGTATCGAGCGCGGCCTTCGGATCGAAGGAGGCCTTTTGGGTGATGACGACCGGCGCGGCCTTGGTGAGGATCGAGACGGCGGTGAAGAGGCCGGTCCCGTGCATCAGCGGCACGGCCACATAAACCGGCTCGCGTCCGACGCCGGAGCGGATCTGCGCCTTGAGCGCCTCCAGCGTCGTCGGCGCCTCGGCGCCGAAGGACGGCGACCGGAAGCCGGCCAGCACCGGCCACCAGGTGCCGCTCGGCCACATGACGCCCTTCGGCATGCCGGTCGTGCCGCCGGTGTACATGAGGAACATGTCGTCGGGAGAGCGCTCGATCCCGAGCGGCGCTCCGTCGCCCTCGGCCAGGTCGGCGAACGGGGTGAAGCCCTCGGCCTCGCCGTGCACGATGCACCAGAGCTTCACGCGCGGCAGCTTCGGCCGCACCGCCCGCACCACGTCGATGAACTCGGCGTCGAAGAACACCGCCTCGGCGTCGGAATTGTCGATCAGGTATTCGACCTCGTCCGGCCCGTAGCGGAAGTTGACGTTGACCGGAGCGAGCCTCGCCTTGAACGCCGCTGCGAAGGCCTCGAGGTACTCCGGACTGTTGCGCATGTACTGGGCGACCTTCGCGCCGGTCGGCAGCCCCGCAGCGAGCAGGTTGCGGGCCAGCGCGTTCGACGTCCGGTCGAACTCGCCCCACAGCACCGTCCGCTCGTCGCAATAGATCGCCACGTCGTCGGGCTTCGCCGCCTCGGCCGCCGCATCGAACACGTCGCCATACGCCACCGTCATCGTTTCCACCCGGGCTCTTGTTGTCGTTGTTCAGTCAAGCCTCGCGCGGGACGCGGCGCGGATCAAGACGGCTCGGTGCGCGAAGCGTCCGGCGTCTCGGCCCTGCGCCCGGCCGGTCGCACGAACCGCTGGGTGACCATCCAGCCGGCGACGAACAGCACGCCGATCGCCACGGGCACGAAGGCTTCGGGAAGGTGGGTTCCGATGATCACGAAGAGCAGCAGGGGCGGGAGCACCACCGGCCCCAGCAGCATCCCCCATCGCTCGCGCAGCGTGACGTCGCGCATCACCAGGCGGCCGACGAAGGCGGCGTAGCCCCAGAGCAGCGCCAGCGAAAAGCCGATGGCGATGACCAGGCTCGCATAAACCTCCAGCACCGCGAGCACGCCCTCGCTCAGGTTGGCGATGCGCGTGTCGGCCGGCAACAGCGCCACGAGCGCCAGGAAGAGCAGGTTCAGCGCCGTCGCGCCGCCGTCCATGCGCGCCAGCATCGCCACGTAGCGCCGGTGCAGGAACCAGTAGGTGGCGATGACGACGAAGCTCGTCGCATAGGCCGATAGCATCGGCGAAAGCCCGGCGATCAGGGCGGGTACATCGCCGCGCCAGCCCGCGGGCGGTCGGATGTCGAAGGCGAGCAGCGTGATGGCGATGGCGAACACCCCGTCGGACAAGGTGTTCATCCGGTCGTAGGCGTGCCGCTCGTGGCGGGCGTCCAGGCTCTCGTCGTCGCCGCCGGTCATCGCAGGAACGGTCACCCGGCCACCGCGGCTTGTCCAGCCGCGAGGCGGATCCAGACGAAGGCGAAGGGCGGCAGCGAGACGGTGCGATTGGAAAGCGCCGCGCCGCCGTCGGCGGCGATCACCACCGCGTCGTCCAGCGCCGGATGGTCGAAGTGGGTCGCCCGCCCGGCGAGCTCGAACACGCAAAGCACCCGCTCGTCTCCGGCCGCCCGCCGGAACGCCAGCACGCGCTCGCCCACGTGCACAATGGCCGCATCCCCGGTCTGCAGGGCCGCGGAGGTCCTCCGCGCCTTCAGCATCGCGCGGGTGAAGGCCAGCATCGAGCCGGCGTCGTGCTCCTGCGCCGCGACGGCCAGCCGCCGGTGGCGCGGATCGACCGGCAGCCAGGTCTCGGTCGCGGTCGAAAACCCGGCGTTCGGCGCGGCGGTCGTCCACGGCATCGGCGTCCGTGCGCCGTCGCGGCCGGACTCGCCGGTGTAGAGGGCGATCGCGAACGGGTCCTTTAGCCGCTCGAACGGCACCTCGGCGTGCGGCAGCCCGAGCTCGTCACCCTGGTAGAGGAACGGAGTCCCGCGCATCGAAAGCAGCAGCGCCAAGAGGCCGCGCGCCTGGTTCGGGTCGCCCGATCGCGCCATCCGGCTTGGGAAGCGAACGAAGTCGTGATTGCTCAGCGACCAGGACGGCCACCCCGGCGCGTCGCTCCAGGCGGTCATCGCATCGGCGAACAGCTTCGGCGTCGGGTCCTGCGCCGTGAGCAGATAAAAGCTGTAGGCCGTGTGCAGCCGCTCGGCGCCAGCGGTGTATTCCTTCTGCCGGTCCAGAAAGGCGGCATCGGCGATCTCGCCGATCGCCATGCGCTCGCCGTAGCCGTCCAAAAGCGCGCGCACCTCGCCGACGAACGCCAGCGTTTCCGGGCGCGACCGGTCGTGGACGTGCAGCTGATAGTCCGTGGCCTGAACGGGCGGGCGCGTGAGGCCGACGCTCGGATTGTCGGCCAGGGTCCGGTCGTGGAACAGCATGTTGATCACGTCGAGGCGAAAGCCGTCGACGCCCCGGTCCAGCCAGAAGCGGGCGACGTCGAGGATGGCCGCGCGGACCTCCGGGTTCCAGAAGTTCAGGTCCGGCTGTTCGATGAGGAAGTTGTGCAGATAGTACTGGCGCCGGCGCGGGCTCCACCGCCAGGAGGGACCGCCGAACACCGCCATCCAGTTGTTGGGCGCGGTGCCATCCGCCTTCGCATCGACCCAGACGTACCAATCCGCCTTCGGATTATCGCGCGATGAGGCGCTCTCCATGAACCACGGATGCTGGTCGGAGGTGTGCGACCAGACCTGGTCGACGATCAGCTTCAGCCGCCTCTCGTGCGCGCCGGCGACCAGCGCGTCGAAGTCGGCCAGCGTCCCGAACAGCGGGTCGATCCCCCGGTAATCCGAGATGTCGTAGCCGAAGTCCTTCATCGGCGAGGTGAACACCGGCGATAGCCAGATGGCGTCGACACCCAACGCCGCGATGTGATCCAGCTTGGCGGCGATCCCGGCCAGGTCGCCCACGCCGTCGCCGTCCGCGTCGAAGAAGCTGCGCGGATAGACCTGATAGAAGACCGCTCGCTTCCACCAAGGCTCGTCGCTCGCCATCGCGCCGCCTCCTTCACTCTTCTCCCTATGGGAGGGGCGCGGAAGTGCAAGTACGATCGCGCCGATGACGTCCGCGGTCCCCATGCGCGCAAGCCGCGCCGATCTCGCCGCCATGGTCGCCCGCGCGCGGCGGGTGGTGGTGTTCACCGGCGCCGGCATCTCGACGGAGTCGGGCATCCCCGACTTCCGCAGCCCCGGCGGCGTCTGGAGTCGCATGAGCCCGATCCGGTTCCAGGAGTTCGTCGGCGACGAGGCCAAGCGCCACGAGGCCTGGAGCCGCACGTTCGCGGGTCGCGCCGGCTGGACGGGCCGCAAGCCCAACGCCGGCCACGACGCCGTCGCCGCCCTCGTCGCCGCCGGCAAGGTCTCGGCCGTCATCACCCAGAACGTCGACAACCTGCACCAGGACTCAGGCGTTCCGGCCGACCAGGTGATCGAGCTGCACGGCAACGCCAGCTACGCGCGCTGCCTCGAATGCGGCCTCCGCCACGAACTCGCCGACCTGCGCGCGCCCTTTCTGGAGCGGCGGGTGATCCCTGCCTGCCGCGCGTGCGGCGGCATCGTGAAGACAGCGACCATCTCCTTCGGTCAGTCGCTGCCGATCGAGGCGCTGGAGCGGGCCGAGGCGGTGACGCTGGCCTGCGACCTCTTCCTGGTGCTGGGCTCCTCGCTGGTCGTCTATCCGGCGCTGGAGTTCCCGCCGCTGGCGAAGCGCAACGGCGCGAGGCTCGCCATCGTCAACCGCGAGCCCACCGACCAGGACCCCATCGCCGACCTCGTCCTACACGACGAAATCGGCCCGACCATGAGCGAGGTCGCGGCTCTCGTCTGACGCAAGTTCGACTCGCCTCCCCGGCGCCAGCGGTCTTATCTGCGCCCTTCTCCCTCTTGCGGGAGAAGGTGGCCCGCGAATGCGGGTCGGATGAGGGGTCTCTCAGAACTGTCGGGGTAGCGGCCCGCCGTATCGGAGAGCGGACGGGAGTGCGTGCGATGTTTCAGAAGATCCTGATCGCCAACCGGGGCGAGATCGCCGTGCGGATCGCGCGGACGGCGAAGGAGATGGGGATCGCCACCGTCGCCGTCTTCGCCGAGGACGACGCGGCTTCGCTGCACCTGCGCGCTGCCGACGAGACGGTTCCGCTGACCGGCGCCGGTCCGGCGGCCTATCTCGACATCGCGCAGATCGTCGCCGCAGCGAGCGCCAACGCCTGCGAGGCCGTGCACCCCGGTTACGGCTTCCTGAGCGAAAACCCCGCCTTTGCGCGCGCGTGCGATGCGGCCGGGCTCGTCTTCGTCGGGCCGAGCGCGGACACGCTCGAGCTCTTCGGCGACAAGGTCGCCGCCCGCCACCTGGCCGCCCGCGGCCTCGCGCCGACGCTCCAGGGCTCGCACGGCCCGGTGACGCTGGACGAGGCGCGGGCCTTCCTGGCCGACCTGGGCGAGGGGGGCGCGGTGATGCTGAAAGCGGTCGCCGGCGGCGGTGGCCGCGGCATGCGGCCGGTCAGCCGCGCCGAGGATCTGGCCGACGCGTTTGCGCGCTGCGCTTCGGAGGCCGAGAAGGCGTTCGGCGACGGCCGCGTCTATGTCGAACGGCTGCTGCCCCGGGCGCGCCACGTCGAGGTGCAGATCGCCGGCGACGGCGCCTCCGTCGTCCACCTCTGGGACCGCGAGTGCAGCCTGCAGCGCCAGCGGCAGAAGCTGATCGAGGTCGCGCCGGTGACCACGCTGCCGGCGGCGCTGCGCGCGGCTGTGCTCGAGGCGGCGGTCGCGCTCGCCAGCGAGGCCC
>DATGKF010000032.1:0-13285 GCA_035294785.1 Caulobacteraceae bacterium
GTCCGGCGTCAGGTTCTTCGCCAGCGCCGCTTCGAGCGCCGTCGCCCGGAAGGCGCACGGCCCGGCGCCGGTGACGCCCACGCGGACGTTTCCGCCGCCGAAGTCGGCGACGAAGACGCCGGCCACCGCGTAGCGCGAGGCCGGGTTGGGGAACTTGGCGTAGGCGGCGCGGGCCGGGATCGGGAAGGCGATGGCGCGGATCAGCTCGCCGCTCTCGAGCGCGGTCTCGAACAGGTCCTTGAAGTAGGCATCGGCGGCGATCTCGCGCCGGTCGGTGCGGATGGCGGCGCCGAGGCCCATGACCGCGGCCGGATAGTCGGCCGCCGGGTCGCTGTTGGCCAGCGAGCCACCGATGGTGCCGCGGTTGCGCACCTGCGCGTCGCCGATCATGCCGGCGAGGTCGGCCAGCGCGGGGATGGCGCGCCGCACGTCCGCCGAGGCCGCGACGTCGGCGTGGCGGGTCATGGCGCCGATGCTGACGCGGTCCGCGGTCACGGCGATCCCGGCGAGGTCGGGCAGGCTCGCGAGGTCGATCAGGTCGGACGGCGAGGCCAGCCGCTGTTTCAGCGTCGGCAGCAGCGTCATGCCGCCGGCGAGATAGGCGCCGTCGACCGCGCCCGAGCGCAGCGAAATGGCCGCCTCTTCGCTCGCGGGCCGATGATAGGCGAAGTCCTGCATCACAGTCCTCCTGTGTAGCCGACCGCGCGGCGTCGACGAGGGAGCGAGCCCCTTGCCCCTTGCGGGGAAGGGGTTGGGGATGGGGGTGTCGCGCGGCGGCGGGAAACGACCGTCGCGACGCCGGCTCCCCCACCCCTCAATCCCCTCCCCGCAGGGGGGAGGGGAAGCGCCCGGTGCTGCGACATCGCGCCCTCCCTAGAGCCCGTTCGCCGCGCGCCATACCCGTTCGGATGTGGCGGGCATGGCGATGTCGGCGACGCCGAGTGCGTCGGTAACGGCGTTGATGATGGCGGCGGGCGAGCCGATCGCGCCCGCCTCGCCGCAGCCTTTGACGCCGAGCGGGTTGTGGGTGCAGGGCGTCACGGTCGTGTCGACGGTGAAGCTCGGCAGGTCGTCAGCGCGGGGCAGGCAGTAGTCCATCAGCGAGCCGGTGATCAGCTGGCCGCTCTCGTCGTAAATGCCGTGTTCGAGCAGCGCCTGGCCGATGCCCTGGGCGATGCCGACATGCACCTGGCCGGCGACGATCATCGGGTTGATCACCGTGCCGAAATCGTCGACGGCGACGAAGCTGACCACCTCCACGACGCCGGTCTCCGGATCGATCTCGACCTCGGCGATGTGCGAGCCGGCCGGGTAGGTGAAGTTCTTCGGATCGTAAAAGCACTTCTCGGAAAGGCCCGGCTCCAGGTCCTCGGGGAAGTTGGCCGGCACATAGGCGGCGAAAGCCACCTCGCCGAAGCTCAGCTTCTTGTTGGTGTCGCGGACCGCGAAAATCCCCTCGTCGAAGTCGACGTCCTCGGGCTTGGCTTCGAGCATGTGCGCGGCGATGCGCTTGCCTTTGACGACGATCTTGTCGGCCGCCCTCACCACCGCCGAACCGCCGACGGCGGCCGAGCGGGAGCCGTATGTGCCGAGGCCGAACTCCATCCGACCGGTGTCGCCGTGCACGACCTCGATCTGCTCGAACGGAACGCCCAGCTTTTCCGAGACGATCTGCGCGAGCGTGGTCTCGTGCCCCTGGCCGTGGCTGTGCGAGCCGGTGAAGACGGTGACCGAGCCGGTGGGGTTCACCCTCACCTCGCCGCTCTCGTAGAGGCCGACGCCGGCGCCGAGCTGGATGGCCAACTGCGAGGGCGCGAGCCCACAGGCCTCGATGTAGCAGGAGAAGCCGATGCCGCGCCGCTTGCCACGCGCCTCAGCCGCCGCTCTGCGGGCGGAAAAGCCTTTGTAATCCGCAAGTTCCAGCGCCCGCGCGAGGCTCGCCTCATAGTCGCCGGTGTCATAGACCAGCGCCACCGGCGTTGCGTAGGGGAACTGGTCCGGCCGGATGAAGTTGCGTCGGCGCAGCTCCGCCGGATCGATCTTCAGCTCGCGCGCCGCGGTCTCGACAATGCGCTCGACGACGTAGGTGGCCTCCGGCCGCCCCGCGCCGCGATAGGCGTCGACCGGGGCGGTGTTGGTGTAGACGGCCTCGACCTCGACGTGGATCGCCGGCGTCCGGTACTGGCCGGCCAGCAGCGTCCCATAGAGAAATGTCGGCACCGAGGAGCCGAAGGTCGACATGTAGGCGCCCAGGTTGGCGCGGGTCCGCACGCGCAGGCCCAGGAAGACGCCGTTCGCGTCCAGCGCCAGTTCGGTGGTGGTCAGGTGATCGCGCCCGTGGGCGTCGGAGAGAAAGGCCTCCGAACGGTCCGCGGTCCACTTCACCGGCCGGCCGATGCGTCGCGCCGCCCAGGCGGCCGCGGTCTCCTCCGGATAGATGAAGATCTTCGAGCCGAATCCGCCGCCGACGTCGGGCGAGATCACCCGCAGCTTGTGCTCGGGCGCCAGGCCCACGAACGCGGTCAGCACCAGCCGTTCCAGGTGCGGGTTCTGGGAGGTGGTGTAGAGGACAAAGTCCTGGGTCGACGGGTCGTAGGACGCCACCGCGGCCCGCGGCTCCATGGCGTTGGGGATGAGGCGGTTGTTGGCGAAGGTCAGCGTGGTGACGTGCGCAGCGCCGGCGAAGGCGGCGTCGGTCGCGGCGGCGTCGCCCAGCTCCCAGGTGAAGGCGATGTTCTTCGGCGCGTTGGCGTGGATCTGCGGCCCTTCGGTCGCCGCCGCCAGCGAGGCCGCGGGCGGAAGCTCCTCGAAGTCGGCCGCCACGGCCTCGGCGCCCGCTTGCGCCGCCGCCAGCGTCTCGCCGATCACCAGGCCGTAGGGCTCGCCGACGAAATTCACCAGCTCGACCGCGATCGGCGGGCGGGAGGCGACGATCATGTCGGAGCCGTCCTTCGACTTCACCAGCCAGCCGCACGGCAGGTCGCCGATCTTGTCGGCCGCAAGATCCTTGCCGGTGAAGACGCCGACGACGCCGGGCAGCGCCAGCGCGGCGGAAGCGTCGACCGAGAGGATGCGCGCGCGGGCGTAGGGCGAGCGCAGCATCACGGCAAAGGTCTGCCCCGGCAGGTTGATGTCGTCCGTGTAGCGGCCGGCGCCGGTGATGAAGCGGATGTCCTCGCTGCGCTTGACGGACTGGCCGATGCCCATGTCGTTCATGATCTGGCCTCCGCGCCCATCTGCGCCGCCGCGCCGAGCACAGCGCGGACGATGTTGTGATAGCCGGTGCAGCGACAGAGGTTGCCCTCCAGCCCCTCACGGACGGTCTTCTCGTCCAGCGGGCCGGACCGTTTCACCAGGTCGATGGCGCTCATGATCATGCCCGGCGTGCAGAAGCCGCACTGCAGTCCGTGTTCGTCCTGAAACGCCGCCTGCATCGGGTGCAAGTTGCCCGCCGCGCCGATGCCTTCGATGGTGGTGACCGTTGCGCCCTCGGCCTGCGCGGCCAGCATGGTGCAGGATTTCACCGCGCGCCCGTTCACGTGCACGGTGCAGGCGCCGCACTGGCTGGTGTCGCACCCGACATGCGCGCCGGTGAGGCGAAGCTGCCCGCGGATCACGTCGACCAACAGCGCGTTCGCCGCGACGTCCAGCTCGCGCGGGACATCGTTGACGACCATCGAAACCTTCATCGGCGTCTCCCTGACTGAGCCTCTTCGTGCTCAGTGTCGCAACAGAACCACCACAACGGCCGCCAGCGCAATCGCGACGGCGATCCCGCCGACGATCAGCCAGACACCCATCCCTCCGCTGGCCGGCGCGGGCCCCGCGTCCGTCTTCGTCGCGCCGCCCGGGGCCACGATCTCGCCAAGCCGGGCGAAGAAGTCGTCAGCGGTCTTGCGCGCCGCTGCGTCGATGAAGCGCTGGCCGATCTGCGCCAGCTTGCCGCCGACGCTTCCCTCCGCCTCGTAGGTCAAGCGCGTGCCGCCGCCGTCCTCCTCAAGCGCCACCTTGGCGACGCCCCTGCCGAAGCCGGCCGCGCCGCCCTTTGCGCTCACTTCCAACGTATAGCCGCGCGGTGGATCGAGGTCGGCGAGCTTCACCTCGCCGTCGAAGGCGGCGCTGAGCGGGCCGACCTTGGCGCGCACGCGGGCCTTGAAAACGTCGTCGCCGGCCCGCTCCAGGGACTCGCAGCCGTCGATGCAGCGCATGAGGACGTCCGGGTCGTTCAACGCGTCCCAGACCGCCTGCCGGCCGGCGTCGAGCCGATATTCGCCCGTCTGCCGCATGCCGCCTCCTCGTGGCCGCGAATAGGCGCACCGGCCGCCAACGAAGGCAAGCCGGGCGGCGGTTGACGCTTGCGGGCGATCGGCGTTGATCGAACCGGCGCGCCGACGCGCCGACCCGAGGGGATGTTGCGATGAGCGCCGATTACAGGATCTACGGGTCGGAGATGTCGCCCTATTCGGTGAAGGTGCGCTCCTACTTCCGCTACAAGGGCCTGCCGCACCGCTGGTTGAACCGGTCCGGCGACGCGAGCGGCGAGTACGCCAGGCACGCCAAGCTGCCGATCATCCCGCTCGTGGTCACGCCGAACGACGAGGGCGTGCAGGATTCGACGCCGATCATCGACCGGATCGAGCGCGAGCGCCCCGACCCATCGGTGCACCCGGCCGATCCGACGCTCGCCTTCCTCTCGACGCTGATCGAGGAGTTCGGCGACGAGTGGGGCAACAAGTGGATGTTCCACTACCGCTGGGCGCGGGACGTCGACCGCGCCTCGGCCGCAGGCCGCATCGCGCTGTCGATGAACCCGGGCGCCGACGAGGCGACCTGGACCGCGATGACCGCGCAGGTGCGCGAGCGGATGGTAAGCCGGGTCTGGTTCGTGGGCTCGAACGAGGCGAACGCCCTCTTCATCGAAGCGACCTTCACCGCGGCCATCGCTCAGCTGGAAGCGCACCTGGCGAGCCGCCCGTACCTGTTCGGCGCGCGGCCCGCTTATGGCGACTTCGCCCTATGGGGCCAGCTCTACGAGGCGTGGACCGATCCCACGCCCGGCGCGCTCATCGAGGCCCGGGCGCCGGCGGTGCTCGCCTGGATCCACCGCATGCTCTATCCGGCCGCGCTGGGCGACTTCGAGGATTGGGCCAGCCTCGCGCCGACGCTCGCGCCCATCCTGCACGACCAGGTCGGCCGCCTCTTCCTGCCGTGGACGCTGGCCAACGCGGCGGCGCTGGCGGCCGGCCAGGAGGACTACACGGTTCGTCTCGGCGACCACGACTGGACCCAGAAGCCGCAGCGCTACCACGCCAAGTCGCTTGGGGTGCTGCGCGAGCGCTACGCCGCCGTCGGCGACCGCGCCGCGCTTGACCCGATCCTGGGCGACGCCGGCTGCCTGGATGGACTGCGGGCCTAGCGCCGAAAGCCGCATCGAACCAATGGCTTGACAGCCAGGATCGGCCGTGGACGGATGGATTGGCGACGGAGGCGAAGACCTCCGCTCAAGCCCGGTGAGGACGCCTATGACAGAAATACCCGCCAATGCGGACGGCATCACAGCTGCGTGGCTGCGCGAGGCGACCGCCGCCTCCGGCGCCCTGGATGGCCTCACGTCGGTCAAGGCCGAGCGGCTTGGCGAAGGCGTCGGCATGACCACCGAGATCTATCGTTTGATGCTGAACTATGCGGCGGACTCGCCGCGCGGGCCGGCCACGTTGGTCGCCAAGCTGCAGGCCTCGCTGCCGATGATGCGCGACGTCGCCAACGCCTACGGCCTCTACGAGCGCGAAGTGCTGTTCTATCGCGAGCTCGCCTCCACCATCTCGCTGCGCTCGCCGCGTTGCCTCGTCGCCGCGTTCGATCCGGCGTCGAAGGCGTTCGTACTGGTCATGGAGGACCTGTGCGACGCCAGGCCGGGCGATCAGGTGGCGGGTCTGACGCTGGACCAGTTGCGTGTGGCCATCGACCAAGTGGCCGATCTGCACGCCCGCTGGTGGAACCGAAGCGAACTGCCGGGCCTGGAAGACAAGATCCAGCCCTTCGGCGTGCCCCCTTACTGCGACTTCAACGCCCGCCACGCATCGGGCTGGGAGACGTTCGACCGCTTCCTCGAGGGCCGCGTCTCGCGCGAGCTCCGCCGCGTGGGCGAGCGGATGTGCGACACGCTCGACGGCATGGCGGCGGACATGGCGCGCGGCCCGCGCACCATCTGTCACGGCGACTTCCGCGCCGACAACCTGATGTTCACCGAGGTCGACGGCGCGCCGGGGCTCACCTGCGTCGACTGGCAGCTGGCCATGCAGGCGCGCGGGCCGTTCGACATCGGCTACATGATGTCGGGCAGCGTGAACGTGGATGTCCGGCGCGAGCACGAAATGGCGCTGCTGCGCGGCTACCACGACAAGCTGCTGGCCGCCGGCGTCGAGGGCTACAGCTTCGAGGAGTGCCTGCACGACTATCGCCGCGCGCTGCTGATCGGGTTCACCTACCTCTCGCAGTCGGGCGCCGCGGCCGATCTGACCCATCCGCGCACCGAGGCCCTGTACGACGCGGGCATGCGCCGCATCGACGCCGCCGTCGCCGACCACGGCTTGGCCGAGTTCGTGAACTAGCCGCGCCTCCGGCTCTTACCGCCAAGCTTGCGTGTCAGGACGGCCGGACGGCCGCCGTTCGTCGCGCCCCGCCCCGCGATGGCACACAAAACGTCTGAATCGGCCGGCCTCGATGTTGCGGAGGTCTGGGTGACGCGGCGACGAACGCCCGCGCCGAACCTGCTTCCCGACACGCCATGGCGTCCGGGCGGCGACCGGAGCTCAGATGACCAGACAGCGCACGCGCACCAACACCCTCGGCGGGATTCTCGCGGCGACCGGACTTGGCCTGGCCGCTCTGGCCGCCGGCCCGGCCGCCGCCGCGCAGGCCGCGCCGACCGCCAGCGCGCCGCTCGTCGCCGCGCCCAGCGAGACGCCGTCCCACGCCGTCCAGCAGGTCGTCGGCTGGGTGCTGGCGACAGGCGACAATCGCGGCCTGCCGTTCGTCGTCGTCGACAAGCAGTCCACGGCGGTCTTCGTGTTCGATGGCCGCGGCAAGCGTCTGGGCGACACCCAGGCCCTGCTCGGCTCGGCGCGCGGCGATGACTCAGCCCCCGGGATCGGCGACCGCAAGCTTCAGGACATCCGGCCGGAGGAGCGGACAACGCCGGCCGGGCGCTTCGTGGCGTCGCTCGGCCATTCCTTAGGCAAGGATGACGTGCTCTGGGTGGACTACCGCTTGGCGCTCGCGCTGCATCGCGTGCTGGCGGTCAACTCGCGGGAGCACCGTCTGCAGCGCCTGTCCTCGGTGTCGCCCCTGGACCACCGCATCACCTTCGGCTGCATCAATGTCCCGGCGCGGTTCTACGACCAGGTGGTGCAGCCCGCGTTCACGGGCACCAACGGGATTGTCTACATACTGCCCGAGATCAAATCGGTTTCGGCGGTGTTCTTCAGCGCCAGCGCGCAGGCGGCGAACGCGCCGGCCAGTCACCTCAGCTGAACGAAGACCTGCTCGATCGGCCGTGTCTCCGGCAGGATGTAGACGACGCCGCTGGTGGCGGCGAAGGCCGGATCGATAACCTTGTCGTAGAAGCGGGCCGGCACATTGATGCAGCCGTAGGAGATGCGCCGCTCCGCCGGGGAATTGGACGCCAGGCGCTGCAAGCGGTGCTCCTTGGGATTGGTGGTGATCACCCGATGCAGGGCGACGCCGGACTTGTAGTCCACCCACAGCACGTCGTTGGGACCCATATCGCGCCCGAGCGACGCGATGAAGCGGCCGGCGGGTGTGACACGGTCCTCGGGAGCGATCTCTGCGAGTGTCCGGTCGCCGATCCCGGCGGCGACGTCGTCGCCCACCGCCAGGCCCAGCAGGGCTGGCGCCGCGCCGCTCAGGCGCCCTTTCGTGTCGAAGACGAAGACCTTGGCGGCCTTCTTGTCGATGATGACGAAGGGCATGCCGGCGTTGTCGTGCGCGGCGACCACCCAGTCCGCCAGGCGGCGGGCGTCGGCGGAGACACGCTCGCCGGCGAAATCGGCGCGGGCCGAGGGGGCGGCGACCTGCGCCTGCGCCGGCGCCGCCAGACCCAGGCAAAGCGCCGTGGCGAAGCTCGCCAGGCCGAGGGCGGCGTACCGGCGCAAGGCGGCTAGTTCCGGTCCTGCTTGCGCGGATAGACCGGCGCCACATAGGGCGTGGGCGTCACGACGATCGGGGCGGCGACGGGGGTCGCCTGCGCGGCGACGACCGGAACGAGCGGCATTCTCACGCCCTCGCCGAGAACGGCCAGCTGCGGACCGACCGGCGCGCCGACAACGAACGGCGCCAAGCCGAGCACCGTCGGCGTCAGGTTGGTGGGCGTTGTCGTGACCGGCGTCGGCACGGGCGTCGGAGTCGGTGTCGGCGTTGGCGTCGGAGTGGGCGTGGGCGTGGGCGTCGGAGTCGGCGTGGGAGTGGGGGTGGGCGTGGGCGTCGGAGTGGGAGTCGGCGTCGGAGTGGGCGTGGGCGTCGGTGTCGGTGTTGGCGTCGGTGTCGGGGTGGGCGTCGGGGTGGCGGTCGTGATGCTCCCTGTCGTTCTCAGGGTTCCGACGCAGCAGGCGATCGGCAGCGAATATTGCCCCGCGCTCGCGCCGCCGAGGCTGTAGTTGCTGAAGGTGATGCCAATGTCGGTTCCGACGGCCGCGGTGTCGAAGGCCGCCGTCGCGCCGGCATCGGCCACGAGGAAGACGCCGGCGGGCGCGCCCTTCAGGCCCGTAAGGGTGGTCGCGGTCGTGCCGTCGAACACCTTGTCGCCGGTGGGGAACACCAGCATGAACTGGGTGAGCGTGGCGCCGCCGGTCAGCGTGAAGTGCGGCAGATAGTCGGTCGGCGTCGTGTAGGAGACGGGGTTGTAGTAGATCGTCACCGGCGCGTTCGGCCCGGTGACGGTGACCGGCGGCGTGAGCGGCGCGAAGGTCACCGTTCCACCGATGACGCCGGGGCCTGTCCCGTCGTCGCCGGCGATGATCACCAGACCAAGCGCCAGTCCCAGATCCTGCGAGGGGATGCTGCTGCCGCGCGTGAGGGTGATGGCGTCGGCGACATTCACGTTGTTGCCGGCGCAGATCGTGATGTCGCCGTCGGTCGTCGTGATGGCGGCGGTGGCGGCCATATTCACGTCGTGGCCGGCGCTGATGAGAATGCTGCCGTTGGTGGTGGTGAGCGGCGCGTTGATGTTGGCGTCGTGACCGCAGCAGATCACGAAGTTGCCTTTCGTGGCCGTGATGGCGGCGTTCACGTTGACATCGCCGGCGGCGTTGAGCGTCAGCGTGGTGGGGACGCCTGAGGCCGACCAGGCGACGGCTTCGTCGACGTTGATGTCGCCATTGCCGGGCGTCGTTGAGGTGAAGCTGGTGACCGGCGGCGTGCCGGCGACCGTACCCGTCGTGGCCGTCGGCAAGGTGCTGATGACGACGCTGTTGGTCACCAGCAGCGCCGACAGCGTTGCGCCCGAGATGTCTTTGCCGGCGGCGATGGTGAAGTCCACCGGGTCGATCGACCAGGTTCCGGTGACGCCTGCCGGGGCGAGGGTCGTGATCCGGGCGGAGTCGGCGATGCTCACTTTGGCGGCGGAGGTCTCGATGAAGCCGCCATTGCCGCCGTTGGGGGCGCTGGCGTCGAGCGTGCCGCTGACGGCGACGCCGCCGCTCTGCATGTCGCCGAGCAGGCTGATCTGGCCGGCGCGGCCGCCGATGGTCTGAGCCTCGATGACGCCCGTGTCGTTGACCACCGTCTTGAGCAGCTGGCCGGCCGCCTGAGCGGTAAGCACGACGCGCCCGCCGTTGGCCTGGATCATCCCGCCGTTCTGCACCAGCGCGTTCACCGCGCCCTGGTCGACCGTGACATTGAGCAGCCCGTCGCCGGCGACATCGATGGTGACGGCTGTCCCGGCCGCCAGCACGACCGAGCCGAGGTTGGCGGTGATCAGGCCCTGGTTGGAAACAGAGCCGCCGAGCAGCGCGACATAGCCGCCGTTGGCGTTGATGGAGCCCTGGTTGAGCACCGAGCCGCCGCCCGGTCCGGCGAAGCTGTACTTGCCGGCCATGAAGTTGGCGTCGTTGATGTTGAGCGTCGAGGCAACGAGGCCGCCCACGTTCACCTGGGCGGTCGGGCCGAACATGATGCCGTTCGGGTTGATCAGGAAGACCTTGCCGTTGGCCGTTAGGGTTCCGAAGATGCTGGACGGGTCCGAGCCGGTCACCCGGTTCAGCGCGACCGCGCTGCCGTTCGGCTGCACGAACTGGACGGTCTCGCCCTTGGCGATGCTGAAGGTCTGCCAGTCGAGCACTGCGTTCTGGCTCGATTGGTTGACGGTGAGCGCGTCAGGCCCGGCGGATATGGCGGCGGCGCCCACCGCCACCGAACCGCCGGTTGGCAGGGCCTGCGCCGCCGACGCGAACGCCAGCGTGCTGACCGCGGCGAACAGGGCGGTCCGGGCAAGGCCGGCGAGGCGCTGGCTCGGTGCGGAGGGGCGGAGTGTCGTTCGAGGCGCGGGGGTCATGGTCTCAAATCCTGCTGTGACGGTCGGTGCGGTCTTCGCTGACGCCGACATCAGAAAAGCTTGTCGAGCTGCACCCAGAAGCGGCTGGACGAGAGAGGGCCCGGCACGCCCTCCGCGTTGCCGAGGGTGTGGGCATAGGCGGCCTTGACCACCAGGTTGTCGGGGATGACCCAATTCACGCCGACCCCGGCGCCGCTGACGCTTGCCCGGTTGGGTCCGGGGAACCAGGCGGAGTGGTTGATCGTCGCCGAGCCTGTGTCGACGAAGGCGATCAGCTGGACGCTGCCGGGGATCGGCGGCGGGGGCGGCGGCAGCAGCAGCCGCGCCTCGATGGTCGCCACGTAGCCGTCGTCGCCGTAGATCGCGCCTTCAGCGTACGCTCGCACGGCGCTGACGCCGCCAAGCTCCATCTTCTCCGAGATGTCGAGGTTCTTCGAGGCGAGCTGACCGCGGATCAAGCCGTAGATGGAGAAGGGGCCGTACACGGTCTGCAGGCGCGAGAGGCTGAAGGAGAGCTTGCCGTACTGGCCCTCGGCGCGGGCGGCGCCGGCGTCGATGAGGCGGGCGGCCGGCGTGCGGATGTTGAGGTCGCCGAAGGTGTAGCCCAGGGCGAACTGGTCGGAGCCGCCGCCGAACAGCGTGTCGTGGTGGTCGCCGCTGATCCCGACCAGCAACGCGTCCTCGGTCTTGTCGACCACCGAGCCGACCGCGCCCACCTTGTCCTGGAACGTCCGGGCGTCGAAATCGGCAAGAACCGCGAGATTGTTGTCGTATGAGCGCACGAGCGGATAGCTGGCGAAGACGCTGGCCACTTCGGCCGTGCCGCTGGCGTGCAGGGCGGAAAAGGCGCCGTGCAGCCGGTAGTCGAGGGCGGCGTAGGAGACGCCGAACGTCGCGTCCCGAATCTGGAACTGGTAGGCGATGCGGCCGTAGTCGAGCCCGTCGAACGAGCTGAGCGCGCGTAGCGAGATCAGGTCGCCGTGACCGGTGGGATCGTTGATGTACAGAGTGGCCCCGAGCCGATAGGCGCCCGAGAAAGGATCGCCGGCGTTGTCCGCATCGACGCTGCCCGAGACGCGCGGACCCGGTGTCAGAGCGACGGTCAGGTCGGAGGTTCCGACCGCTTCGCCGGGGCTGAGCGTGGACTTCACGCGAATGCCGGGAATGTCTGACAGCAGCAAAAGACGGCGTTCGAGCGGCCCGCTGGCCACCGGATCACCGGCGTCCAGGCCGGCGAGAACGCTGCGGGCCAGGTGGTTCGAAAGGCTGCTCTGGTTGTCGAGCGCGACCTTGCCGTAGTGGCCCTCGATCACGACGATGGTCACGACGCCGCTGTCGACGTCCTGGGCCGGCACATAAGCCTGGGCGACGAAGTATCCGCGCCGGTTGTAGAAGTCGGTGATCTTGCCGGCCATGCTGCGCAGATCGCTCAGGTCCAGCTGGCTGCCGGCCCTGAAGCCGGTGACGGCCACGAGCTCGCTTTCGGGAAACAGGGTTTCGCCGCGGACGCGCAGCGACTCGACGAGCACGCGAGGCCCGGCTGGCCCGGCCGGCTGAGCCTTCGCCCTCCGGTCGATCCGGATGTCCGGGATTGATCGTTCGGGTGTCGGCGCCGGGGGAATTTCCTGGATCTGGCCGCCAGCGCCAACCAGCGGCGCGGCGCTGGCGCTCTGGCCTGTCGCCAGAACGTCGACCACGAGCAGCGCGGTCGACAGCAGGATCGATTTCAGCATGACTCACCTCGGGCGGCGTCCCGACCCGGGCTCCCAGTCAACAACCTTAGCTATGCTGGGCGGGAAGCCCTTGAACGAGCGGCGCTTTCATCTCGGACAGCTAAGCTGTCCCGACTTGCATGAAGTCAGGAACTTCTCTGCCGAATTCGCCGATGATGAGCCTGATATTGTTTAGATATCTAAAATAATCGTAGGTAATATTTCGCGATAATATTTAAATTCATCTGGATGAATACTAATTCATTTCCAGATATATCCGGCTCATTGCGGGACCAGCTCGAGCAGAGTCGCCGCCAGGCCGCTCAGCATCGAGACCTTGTCGGCGTCGCTGAGCTCTGGCGCCTCGAGGATGTGTTCGACCGACCGGTCGGTCCACGGATAGGGAAAGTCGGTGCCCAGCACGATGCGGTCGGCGCCCACCTCGGCGGCAAGGTGGCGCAGGCCCTCCGGCGTGAAGACCAGGGAGTCGTAGTAGAGGTCCCTCAGATACGCCGTCGGCGGCTTCTTCAGCGGGACCTGGTAGGTGTCGGGGAAGGTCTTGATCCCGGCGTCGGAACGCGCGGCGTAGGACGGCAGATAACCGCCGCCGTGGGCAGCGAGGATTTTCAGGCCCGGAAAGCGATCGAGCGTTCCCTCGAAGATGAGGTGCGAGAGCGCGATGGTCGTCTCGAGCGGGTTGCCGATGACGTTGCCGAGCCCGCCGCTGCCGCGAAGGCGCGAGGCCGCTTCCGGCACGCCTTGGGGGTGAATGAAGATCAGCGCGCCGATCGCCTCGGCCTTGGCCCAGAAGGGGTGGAACTTCGGGTCGGACAGCTCCTCGCCGGCGACGCTGCCGCCGATCAGCGCGCCCTTGAGGCCGAGCGTCCTGACCGCGCGCTCCAGCTGCTCGGCGGCTAGCGCCGGATGCTGCAGCGCCACGCTGCCCAGCGCCGCGAAGCGGTCGCCGTGGCGGCCGATCACGTCGGCCAGCGCGGCGTTCTGC
>DATGKF010000033.1:0-21861 GCA_035294785.1 Caulobacteraceae bacterium
TCAACCCTGGTCCCGGGCCGAAACGACAGGCGTTCGTCGAGAGCATGGAAATGCAGCCGATAGACCCGCAGACCAACGGGCCGCAGCTGCTCTACGGGCTCCACTATGTGACGCGCATCGTCAAACCCGACGAGCCGGGGACCTATCACCACCAGACCGGCTACTGGCTGTGGGACGCGGCGACCGAGACCGTGTTCCAGACGTTGGCCATCCCCCGCGTGCAGGTGGCGCTGGCGTCCGGTCCGGCGAAGGCCGAGGCGACACGGTTCCAGGTGACGGCGAAACGCGGCGAGAGCGGGGCCGGCATCTGTTCGGGGCCGTTTCTCGAGTACGCGTTTCGAACTGACGCCTACCGCATCGACGTGACCGTCGAGGGGCCCGATCGCTGGTCCTATGACGAGGAAACGGTGCTGGTCATCAAGGGCCAGGCGGCGCCCTTCCGGCACGTCGACACGAACACCCTGACCCGCGTCGGTTCGCCGGTCCCGAACCCGCTGATGCGCTAGCCGGCGACCTGACCACCGTCCGGGCGCCAGTCGAACAGCGCCTGCAACAGCCGCACGGCTTGGCCCCGCTCGCTGGCCAACGCCGGGTCGCGATGAAGCAGCAGGCGCGCATCGTCGGCCGCCGCCGCGATCAGATCGCGGTGCGCGACGGCGTCGGCCAGGCGATAGGCGGGAAAGCCGCTCTGCTTCAGCCCCAGCGGATCGCCCCCGCCGCGCAACTCAAGGTCCTTCTCAGCGATCAGGAAGCCGTCGTCGGTGCGCCTGAGGATGTCGAGCCGCGCCTGCGCCTGCGCCGACAGCGGCGGATCGTAGAGCAGCACGCAGGCGCTCTCCGCCGCGCCCCGGCCGACTCGGCCGCGCAGCTGGTGCAGCTGGGCGAGGCCGAACCGCTCGGCCTGTTCGATCACCATGATCGAGGCCGCCGGGACGTCGACGCCGACTTCGACCACGGTCGTCGCCACCAGAAGCTTCAGCTCGCCGGCGGCGAATGCGGCCATCGCCGCATCCTTCTCGGCCGGCTTGAGCTGCCCGTGCACCAGGCCGACCGCACCCCCGAGATCCCGCCGGAGCGCGGCGGCGCGCGCCTCGGCGGCCTGCAGGTCGCTGGCTTCCGACTCCGCCACCAGCGGGCAGATCCAGAAGGCCTGCGTTCCCGCGCGCACCGCACGCTGCAGACGGCCAACCACCTCGCCGATGCGCGTCGTCGGCACGGCCCGGGTGGCGACGGGGGTGCGGCCAGGCGGCTTTTCGTCCAGCCGCGAGACGTCGAGGTCGCCGTAGACGGTCAGCTCCAGCGTGCGCGGGATCGGCGTCGCGGACATGGCCAGGAGATGCGCCGCCGGCCCCTTGCCGGAGAGCCGCTGGCGCTCGGACACGCCGAAGCGATGCTGCTCGTCGATCACCGTGAGCCCCAGCGCGCGATAGCCGACGTCGTCCTGAAAGAGGGCGTGGGTCCCGACAGCGACCGCGGCGCGGCCCGCGGTCAGGGCGGCGAGCTTTTCCGCACGCGGCGCGCCCCGGTCGCGGCCGGTGAGCAGCACCGTCTCGATCCCCTGCGCCGCCAGCGGCGCCGCGATGGTCTCGAAGTGCTGCCGCGCCAGGATCTCGGTCGGGGCCATCAGCGCCGATTGCAGGCCGGCGGCGGCCGCGTCGGCCATCGCCAGCATGGCCACCACCGTCTTGCCCGCGCCCACGTCGCCCTGCAGCAGCCGCGTCATCCGCTCGCCAGACGCCAGATCGCCGCGGACTTCGGTCAGGCTGCGCACCTGCGCGCCGGTCAGGCGGAAGGGCAGGGCGCGCTCGACGGCGTCGGCGACGCTACTGGCCGACACGCGCGGCGCGGGCTCGGCCTTGCGGCTCGCCTTGCGTTGCGCCAGCGCCAGCTGGTGAGCGAAGAGCTCGTCGTAGGCCAGCCGCCGTCGCGCCGGCGCGTCGGGCTCGACGTCGGCCTCGGAGCGCGGCGTATGCAGCGTCTCTATCGCTTCGCGCCAGCCCGGCCACCGCTGGCGCGCGATCCAGGTCGGCTCCTGCCACTCCGGCAGCGCCGGCGTGCGCTCCAGCGCCTCCAGCGCCAGTTTGCGCACGGTGCGGGCGTGCAGGTCGCCGCTCGCCGGATAGACCGCCTCGAACACGGGGATCTCGTCCACCTGGTCGGCGGGGAGCAGATAGTCCGGATGCGCCATCGTCAGCTCGTCGCGATAGCGTCGGTCGACGCGCCCGCTGACCGCGCGCCGGGCGCCGACCGGGTGGCGTCGGGCCAGATGCGCCCCGCCGCCCTTAAACCAGACCAGGAACAGGAACCCCGTCTCGTCGAATGTGCGGATGCGGTAGGGCAGGTCGGCGCGGCCAGGCGACGGGTGCGCATCGATGGCGACCACGAAGGTGGCGACCTCGTTGTCGCGCGCCTCGACCGCCGTACGCCGCAGCCGGTGCACGACGCTGTGCGGGGCGGTGAACAGCACGTCGCGCACCAGCGGCCCGGCGACCCGCTCGAGCAGCGGCGCGAGCTTTGGCCCAACGCCCTTCAGCGACGTCGCCGGCGCGAACAGCGGAAAGAGAATCTCCGGGCGCATGGCGAAGCGAGCATAGCGCGGGTGGCGAGGCGCGCGCGGGCGTTCTATATGCGCGGGCTCCATGCCCGATCCTCGACTCGAGAAGCTCCGCTATCGCGCTTGGCGGCGGGGCTTCCGCGAGGCCGACCTTATCCTGGGCGGTTTCGCCGATGCGCGGCTGAACGATCTCGACGCCGGCGAGGTCGAGGCGTTCGCGCGCCTGCTCGACGAGAATGATCACGACCTTTGGGCCTGGATCGTCGACGGCGCGCAGGCTCCGCCCGTTCTCGAGGGGCCGCTGCTGGACCAGCTGCGCGCGTTCAAACCGGTTCCGATGGGGCCGCGCCCATGAGCCTGGTCGACGACGCCGTCGACCTGCGCGGCGTCGCACGCGCGGCGGGCGCGCTCAGCCTGACCGGCGCGCCGGAGGGGTTCGACGCCCTGGCGATGGCCGACATCGTCCGCGCCCGTGGCGGACTCGCGGCGTTCGTGGCCCGCGACGGCGCGCGCGCCCAGGCGTTCGCCGAGGCCTTCGACTTCTTCGCCCCGGATATCGAGACCATCGTCTTTCCGTCCTGGGACTGCCTCCCGTACGACCGCACCGGGCCCTCCGCCGGCGTCGCCGCGCGGCGGATGGCGGCCCTCTCGGCGCTGGCCGCCGCAACCAACGATCGGCCGCGGCTCGTCATCACCCAGGCGCCGGCGCTGCTCCAGCGCGTGCCGCCGCGCGCTGTGATTGGTCAAGCGGGCTATGCCGCCGCCATCGGGCAGGACGTCGATCTGGCGGCGCTGGAGCGCTATTTCGCCGCCAACGGCTACCAGCGCGCCTCCACCGTCTCCGAGCGTGGCGAGTTCGCCGTGCGCGGCGGCGTCATCGACGTCTTCCCGCCCACGGCCGACGAGCCGGTCAGGCTCGACCTCTTCGGCGACACGCTCGAGTCGATCCGCGCCTTCGACCCGGTCTCCCAGCGCTCGACCCGCCGGCTGAACGCCATCGAGCTCCTGCCGGTCTCCGAAGTGCTTCTCGACGCCGAGCACGTCGCCCATTTCCGCCACGCCTACGGCGAAACGTTCGGCGCCTCGGGCGAGGATCCGCTCTACGCGACCGTAGGCGAGGGTGGCCGGCGGGGCGGCATGGAGCATTTCCTGCCGCTCTTCTACGAGCGGCTCGAGACGCTGTTCGACTACCTCGGGCCCGACGCCCTGATCGGCCTCGACGACCTCGCCTGGGCCTCGCGCGACGAGCGACTGGCGATGATCGAAGACGCGTTCCAGACGCGCGTCGACGCCGACCGCTCGCGGGGCGCCTACCACGCGCTATCGCCGGACGCGCTCTACCTCACGCCGGCGGAGTGGGACGCGGGCGTGGCGGCGCGGCCGTCGCGCCGTTTCACGCCCTTCGAACGCGAGGCGCACGGCGGCGTCGTCGATCTCGGCGCGCGGCGGGGACGGGTGTTCGCCGCCGAGCGGGCCTCGGACAGCGTCAACCTCTTCGAAGCCGCCGCCGAGCATGCGCGGCGGCTGATCGACGGCGGCAAGCGGGTCCTCTTCGCCTCCTGGTCCGAAGGCTCGTCCGAGCGGCTGGGAACGATGCTCGCCGACCACGGCCTGGTCGATGCCCCCTTCGCCGCCGACTGGCCGGCGGCGCGCCGGCTCGACGTCCGCCGACCGGTGCGGATCGTCCTGCCGCTCGAGGCCGGGTTCGAGACCGCCGACCTCGCCATCATCTCCGAGACCGACATCCTCGGCGACCGGCTGGCGCGCTCGGGCCGGCGGCGGCGCGCCCAGAACTTCCTCGCCGAAGCCTCGGCGCTGACGCCGGGCGATCTCGTCGTGCACATCGACCACGGCATCGGCCGCTACGAAGGCCTGCAGACGCTAACGGTGCAGGAGGCGCCGCACGACTGCCTCGAGATCCACTACGCCGAGGCCTCGAAGCTCTACCTGCCGGTCGAGAACATCGACCTCCTCAGCCGCTACGGTTCGGACGCAGAGGGCGTGCAGCTCGACCGGCTGGGCGGCGCCGCCTGGCAGGCGCGAAAGGCGCGCGCCAAGGAGCGGCTGCGCGACATGGCCGAGGGCCTCATCGCCATCGCCGCCGCCCGCGCCTTGAAGGTGACGCCGGAGATCGACCCGCCAAGCGGCCTGTTCGACGAGTTCTGCGCCCGCTTCCCTTACGAGGAGACAGACGACCAGCTGACCTCGATCGGTGACGTGCTCACCGATCTGGGCTCCGGACACCCGATGGACAGGCTGATCTGCGGCGACGTCGGCTTCGGCAAGACCGAGGTCGCGTTACGCGCCGCCTTCGTGGTCGCCATGAGCGGTCGACAGGTGGCCGTCGTCTGCCCGACCACGCTGCTCGCCCGCCAGCACTTCGCCACCTTTTCCGAACGCTTCCACGGCTGGCCGGTGCGCGTGGGGCGCCTCTCGCGTCTGGCGGCGACGGCCGAGGCGGCGAAGACGCGTGAGGGCCTCAAGAAGGGCGAGATCGAGATCGTCATCGGCACCCACGCGGTGCTGTCGAAGCAGGTGCAGTTCCGCGACCTCGGCCTCGTGATCGTCGACGAGGAGCAGCACTTCGGCGTCAAGCACAAGGAGGCGCTGAAGGCCCTCCGCGCCGAGGTGCACGTGCTCACGCTCTCGGCCACGCCGATCCCGCGGACGCTGCAAATGGCGCTCTCCGGCATCCGCGAGATGTCGATCATCGCCACGCCGCCGGTCGACCGCTTGGCCGTGCGCACCTACATCACCCCGCACGACCCGATCATCATCCGCGAGGCGCTGCTGCGGGAGAAATACCGCGGCGGCCAGACCTACATGGTCGCGCCGCGCATCAAAGACTTGCCCGAGATCCAGGCCTTCCTGCGCGATCAGGTGCCGGAGGTGAAGTTCGTCACCGGCCACGGCCAGATGCCGCCGACCCAGATCGAGGACGTGATGAGCGCCTTCTACGACGGCCGCTACGACGTCCTCCTCTCGACCTCGATCGTCGAATCCGGCCTCGACATCCCAACCGCAAACACACTTGTGGTGCACCGCGCCGACATGTTCGGCCTCGCGCAACTCTACCAGCTCCGCGGTCGCGTCGGCCGCGCCAAAGCGCGCGCCTTCGCTTATCTGACCACCGCGCCCGAGCGGGCGCTGACCGCCTCGGCCGAGAAGCGGCTGATGGTGATGCAGTCGCTGGACAGCCTCGGCGCCGGCTTCCAGCTCGCCAGCCACGATCTCGACATCCGCGGCGGCGGCAACCTCCTCGGCGAGGAGCAGTCCGGCCACATCCGCGAGATCGGCGTCGAGCTCTACCAGCAGATGCTCGAGGACGCCGTCACCGAACTCCGCGCCGCCGCGGGCGCCGCAGCCATCGCCGTCGATCGCGGGTGGTCGCCGCAGATCAACACCGGCGCTGCGGTGCTGATCCCCGAGCACTATGTTCCCGACCTGAACGTTCGCCTCGCCCTCTATCGCCGCCTCTCCGATGCCGAACGGGCCGAGGATCGCGAGGCCCTGGCCGCGGAAATGATCGACCGCTTCGGCCCGCTGCCGCGCGAGACTGACCACCTGCTCAAGGTCGTCGCCATTAAGGGCCTCTGCCGCGAAGCCAACGTGGCCAAGATCGACGTCGGCCCCAAAGGCGCGGCGATCAGCTTCCGCGACAGCCACTTCGCCCACCCCGCCGCGCTCATCGCCCACATCCAGAAGAACGGCGCGACGTGGCGCTTCCGCCCGGATCAGACCGTCCTCGTGCGCGGCGAATGGGAGACGCCTGACGCCCGCCTGAACGCCGCCGAGCGCGTCCTTTCGACGCTCGTCCGCATGGCCGGTGGCGAAGCGGCTTGATCGGCGCAGGCGGCGCTCGCATATGGCCGGCATGCGCAAAGTCTTTCTGATCCGCCACTGCGAGTCGGAGGCCAACAAGGCCTTGCTCGTGGAAACCCGCGGCGATTCCGTCCTGACCGACGTGGGCGTCGAGCAGGCGCGCCGCCGCGCCCGCGCGCTCGCCGACCACGACCTCGCCGACGTGACGATGGTGGCGAGCCCCTTGGCCCGCGCCTCCCGCACCGCCCGCGAAATCGCCGACCATCACGGCTGGGAGGTTTCACACGATCACCGGCTGACCGAGGGCGACCTCGGCATGCTGGAAGGGCTGCGCTACGACGAACTCGGCCAGCACGTCCCCGCCGGCGCGAAGTGGCTCGACGCCGAGACGCATGGCGGCGAATCGGAGGCGGTCGTCGGCGCGCGCATGCTGGAGGCGCTGGCGGAGGCGCTGGAGGCGTCGTCCGGCCCGCTCGTGCTCGTCAGCCACGGCTACGCGATCAGCGCGCTGCTGCAGCGCCTCGGCCACGACGTCGGTCGGCCGCTCAGCAACGGCGACATGTACGAACTCGAGATCGACGAGGCGATCGCGATCCACCGCGCCGAACGCCACCCGCTGGGCGGCTAGGCGCCTAGCGCCACTCGTCGCTCGCGCCCGCGCGCCGCTTGGCCGGCCGTATCTTCGCCTCCGGCTTGGAAAGGATCGAAGCGGGCCGGCCGAAATGCCATCCCTGGCCAAGGTCCAGGTCGAGGTCGCGGACCAGCGCGGCCACGGCCTTGGTCTCGACCATCTCGGCGATCGTCCCGACGCCCAGCTCGCGACAGAGAGCCACCACGTGCTTGAGCACGAGGGCGTCGCGCTGGCCGGGCTCGAGGCGCTGAACGTAGCGGCCGTCGATCTTCACGTAGTCGACGCTCAGCGAGCGGAGGTAGTCGAGCGAGGCCGCGCCGGCGCCGAAGTCGTCGAGGCAAACCAGATGGCCGGCTTCGCGCAACCGGGCGATCGCCGCATCGGCGCCGGGAAGGTCCGACAGCGAGTGCGTCTCGGTGATCTCCAGCAACAGCCGTTGGCGGATGTCGGGCCGCTCGGCGGTCACGGCCAGAAGGTCATCGGTAAACCCCGGCATCAGCAGCGAGGCGGCGCTGATGTTGGCCGCGACGCTGATGTCGGGCCCGGCGCCCGCGAGGTTCTTCATCACCAGCTTGACGACGGCCACGTCGAAGTCGCCGATCATGCCTAGCTCCTCGGCGAGCCGGATCCACTCGGCCGGGCTGGCCTCTGGCGAGAACCGCGCCAGGGCTTCGAAGTGGTGCGTCGCTCCGGTCTTCAGATCGACGATCGGTTGGAAGGCGAGATGGAAGCCGCCGGTCGCGAGCGCGTGGCGGAAGCGCGTCGCGTCCTCAACCGTCTGTTCGACGGCGGCCGTGAACGTGGCGGCCGCATCGTCCGGCCCCCGCTCGATGAAGCGGTCGAGGGCGTAGCGCATGGCTCTGAGCGCCTGGCCGCCAGGCGGCTGGATGGAGAGGGCGGCGACCTTCGGCTCGAACGCCCCGTCCGAGATCGATTGCAGCCGTTCGGCCAGGGGCGTGTCCGCCGATCGATCGCGGATCAGGGCATAGCGATCCGGCGCCACCTCGGCCGCGCCGCGCCCGCCGGCCGACTCGGCGCGGAAGGTGGCGGCGACGCGGGTGCGAAGCGAATGAGCCCGGTCGGGCGCCATGTCGGCCGCCGCGCGGCCAAAGCCCTCCAGCTCGACCAGATCCAGGCGCACGGGAATCCCGGCCGCTTCAGCGTGGTCGAGCATCTGTTCCACGCCGAGCGATATCGCCTCGCGGTCAATGATGGCCGGCGCGGCGCGCGGGCCGGCCTGCGAGAGGGAGAGGGCGCAGGCGACGGAATCCGTGCGCCCGGGCATCTGGAAGAGGCAGAGCAGCGCTGCGCGGGCCGGATCGCCGGCGAGGTTGACCTGGATGGGGCCGCGCCGCTGCCCGGGCCGCATGCCCTCCAAGAGCGCCGTCAGCAGCGGGCGGTCGTCGTCGCAGACCAGGTTCGTCCAAGCGTCGCCGGCGACATCGCGGCGCCCGCTCGCCTGCTCGACCGCGCCCATGGCGAAGCCGATGCGGCCGCCGGGGTCGATCTCGAACAGCACGTCGGCGCTGGCGAAGGCGAGGCCCACGAAGCGCTCGGTCTGCGGCGGGGGCGCCCGGCCGACCAGGGTTGGGGGACGGGTGGCGACGGCTTGGGACATTGAAGGCTGGCGGCCGTTTGCGAGACGATCGATCTCGCAGTGTCGCGCGGAAGTCTGAACGAAGAGTCTTTACCGCCGAGCCTAGCTCGATTGGGTCCGTCTCAGCCGAGACGCCCGGTCGATGGTGCGGATCTCGACGTCGAAGACATCGCCGTCGCGTTCGACGCGCAAAGGCGCCGCCACGCCGGCCGGCCCGAGCGCCCAGAGCCGGGTGTAGAAGTCGGCCAGGCTGGTGATCGTCTGCCCGTCGACGGCGAGGATCACGTCGCCGCGGCGAAGCTCGCCGCGATCGGCCGGCCCGCCGGGGGTCACGCTCAGCACCATGACGCCCTCGTCGGCCTCCTGCGAAAGGAGGCCCAGCCACGGCCGCGGCTCGCGCATTAGCTGGCCGCGTGCGAGATCGTCGAGGATCGGAGGCAACAGTTCGATCGGCACGCTCATGTTGATGATCGGTGTGCGGCCGTCGGGCCGCATCTGGTTCATCTGCAGCGAGGTGACGCCCATCAGCGCGCCGCCGGGGCCGATCACGGCCGCACCGCTCCAGTGCGGATGGCCGGGCGCGGTGAACAGGGCCTCGTCGAGCAGGTATTCCCAGTAGCCTGCGAACGGCTGGCGCGCGATCAGGCGGCCGGCGAGCGCATGCGAGAGACCGCCGCCGCCGGCGACAATCACCGCGTCTCCACTCGCCAGCTTGCGCGAGTCGCCCAGCGGCATGGCGGGCAGGTCCAGCGGCTCGAGCGCGCTCACCAGGCCGAAACCGGTCACCTGGTCGTAGCCGACCACGCGCGCCGGAACCTGGCGGCGATCGTTGGTCAGCAGCATCACCTCCTCCGCCTCGGTGATCAGGTAGCCGATGGTGACGACCAGACCGCGCGCGCCGATGACGACGCCGTGGCCGAACCGCTCTGGCCCGAGCGAGTTGGCGGTGAACGCATCGCCCGGCACGCGCGCGTAGAGGGCGACGACGGCATTTAGGGTTTGCTCGAGGTCGAAGGCCTGGTCGCGTGATGGCCGAAGCGCCCGATCGACCTCGAACTCATCGAAGGGAGAAGCCATGCGCCGACTCCGGTTCGCCCCTTAAGTTTAGGCTGCGTCGCACGGCCGACAAGCCCCCGCTCGCCCTTGCACCGGTCAACTAGGTGATGATCTTCGGCATCGGCGGCGGGCCCTTGGGCAGGTTCGCGGCTTGCGCGTCCGCCAGCAGCCGCCGGGCGCGGAGCCACATCTCGACGCCTTGCACGACCATCATGGCGACCGCCATCAGCACGAGGGCGTCGGCGATCGCCAGCACCGAGAGGTGCATCACCGGCGCCGTCTCGATGGCCACGCCGCGGATGCCGTAGCGCAGCGCCAGCAGGCCGAAGATGAAGATCAGACCGATAGGCGAGGCGCGGGCCGTGAGATCGTGGGTTTCCGGATGCACATCGATGCGCATGGAGCGTCCGCGCAGCCACCCGAGCGCGCAGCCGATCGCCAACGCCGCGATCATCAGAGCGACGTCGGGCGTATCCAACGGCGGCCTGACGAACGCCAGCGCCCCGCCCATGAGCACGATGAAGATCAACGGGCGCACCCACAACAGCTCAATCCTCAACCGCCGCGGCCGCGCGTTTCTGACGATGAGGATGGGGATCACCACGGCCAGTGGAACGAGAAAACTGATCAGCCGTGGGTCCAACTAGCCCGCCTTCAGTTGCAACGCCGTTGCGGCCGCCCTTTCGAGCGCGGTGGCGGCGTTTTCGCCCGCCTCGACCTCGGCCACGCCGATGTCGAACTCGACCACGAACGGCGGCCGGTTCTCTCCTGCCTCGAACGCGGTGCAAGCGATGACCGCGCAGATGCGCTCGCCGGCGGCGCGGGCGGCGGCTTCGTTGGTCGCCGGCAGGGCGAGCGCGAACACCTCAGGCCCCAGCCGCGCCGCGGTATCCTCGACCCGGATCAGGCGCGCGATCATCGAGCCGATCTGCGGTGTCGCTCGATCGAGCCAGCCGCCCTTCCTCGCGATGGTCAGCTCGGACCGGTCGGCGACGCGCAGCACGCAGAGCGAGAGCGCTCGGTGGCGATTGCGGCTGGCCTGCACCAGCCGCGCCAGGTGGGCGGCGAAGAGGTCGCGGGTAAAGAGGCCGGTCGCCGGGTCCATCAGGCCGGACGAGCGCGCGCGTTCCAGCGCCTGGCGGATGGCCGTCTGGCGGCGATAGGCGGCGGCGAGCTCGACCACCCGCTTGGCAGTATCCAGGGGCGGCGTGTCCGGTGTCGCCAGATCGGAAATGCCGCGGTGGTAGGCCTCGGCGATGCCGATCTGCGCCGGACTCTGCAGATAGAGCAGGGCGGGCACGTGATAGAGGCGCGTGTTGCGCCGCATGCCGGTGGCGATGGAGAGCGCTTCGGCCTGGTTGTCGCCGGCCCAGAGCGCCACGGCGTCGAAGTTGCGTTCGTGCAGATAGTCGAAGGCCGTGTAGGCCGTGAACGCGCCCACCACCTCGGCGCCGGTGCGGGCGAGCGCGTTCGAGAGGGCGAGAAACTCCGGCGCCGGCTCGCCCACGGCCAGCACACGAAGCGGCGCGACGGCCTCCTCCGGCAGCTCCAGCTTGCGGCCGCGGTCGGCGAAGGTGGCCAGGCGAAGCTCGAACTCCTCCTCGGCGATGGCCATGCGAACGAGCGATTCCAGTCTCAGCGCCGCCTGCGCCGGGTGCAGCGGCGGCGCCAGCGTCAGATCGAGGTTGTCGGTGGAAAGGCCAGGCTCCGGCTCGCCGATGGCGATGACCGGCAGCCGGCGCGGCGCGTACGCCGCCTTGAGCCGTCGGGCCAGCGTCGGCGCGTCCTGCGGGCCGGCCGTCGCATCGACGATGCAGGCTTCGATTTCCATGTCGGCCAGTGCGGCCAACGCCGCATACGGCCCTCGCGCGGTCAGTGTGCGCCAACCCAGGCGATCGAGGCCCTCGGCGAGCGGTCCGGCCAGGGCGTCGTCGCGGGCGACGATCAGGACGCGCGCTCGGACCGGCAAAGGCCTCCCTCTCGCTTGACGCCGGGGCGCCCTTTTCCGGCGTCCGGCAACTGGACTAGCTTGCCCCAGACTCGGGCCCCGGCGCACCATAGCAGAGGCCTCGCGTCGTCATAGCGCCTCGAATGTTGCGCGGGATTCGCCAGGGAGTTGCACCATGGGCCAGGGGCCGCTTTCGGACCTGAAGATCATCGAGTTCGCCGGCATCGGGCCCGGGCCGTTCTGCGGCATGCTGTTGTCGGATCTGGGGGCCGACGTCGTCCGCATCGACCGAAAGGGCGGCGGGCGCGGATCGAAGTTCGACGTCACGGCGCGTGGGCGGCGTTCGGTCGCGCTCGACCTGAAGACGCCGGAGGCTGTGGAAACCTGCCTCAAGCTGATGGAGCGTGCGGACGTCGTCTTCGAGGGCTTCCGGCCGGGCGTGATGGAGCGGCTCGGGCTCGGGCCTGACGTGGCGCTGAAGCGCAACCCCAAGCTGGTGTACGGCCGCATGACGGGCTGGGGCCAGACGGGCCCTCTCGCCAACGCCGCCGGCCACGACATCAACTACATCGCGCTCTCCGGCGCGCTGGCGGCGATCGGCGGGGCTGACAAGCCGATCCCGCCGTTGAATCTGGTCGGCGACTTCGGCGGCGGCGCGCTCTATCTCGCCTTCGGCCTCCTCGCCGGGGTCATCCACGCCCGCGCTTCGGGTCAGGGGCAGGTGGTCGACTGCGCCATGACCGATGGCGCCGCGTCGCTGATGGCGATGTTCTACGGCATGACCGCCTCCGGCGCCTGGCGCGAGGGGAGGGCGGCAAACCTGCTTGATGGCGGCGCGCACTTCTACGACGTCTACAAGACCAAGGACGCCCGCTGGATCGCGCTGGGCTCGATCGAGCCGCAGTTCTACGCCCTTCTGCTCGAGAAGGCCGGCCTTTCCGACCCTCAGTTCAAGCTGCAGATGAGCCGCGACGACTGGCCGGCGCTGAAGGCCAAGCTCACGGAGGTCATCGCGCAGAAAACCCGCGACGAGTGGGAACAGATCATGGGCGGCTCCGACGTGTGTTTCGCGCCCGTGCTCGGGATTTCCGAAACGGCCGCCCACCCGCACAACGCCGCGCGCCAGACCTTCGTCGAAATCGAAGGGGTCGTGCAGCCGGCGCCTGCGCCGCGCTTCTCCGCCACGCCAGGCAAGATCCAGTCGCCGCCGCCGGCCATCGGCGCCGACAACGAACGGGCGCTGAAGGACTGGGGGTTCGCCCCCGATGCGATCGAAGCGCTGGAGACCGCCGGGGCGCTCTGAGACGGAAGGTCGCAGGGCCGCGCAAGGTTCGGTTCAGCATTCCACGCGAGAGTGGCGACCTGTCCTGGTCGCCGCCTTCCGTCCCTCCGGGCGGCGGCCGGCCTGAAGGGGCCGCCTCCCAGCGCCCCGGAAACGGCGCTCCGCCTTCCCTTGGGCCGGGCGCCGTTTTCACGTTTTGGCCGTAAGCGAGAACGCCGCTATGGGAAGGGCATGGACCCGCCGGCAGCGCAGGATGCGGAGGTCGGGCCGCTCGATCGGGCGCGGCGCGCCGGCGCGCTGCTGTGGCGCACGCTGCTGCGCCTCTGGGGCCGCGACGTCATGCTCTACACGGGCGGCGTCTCCTTCTTCGTGCTGCTGGCCGGCTTTCCGGCCCTCGCCATCCTGCTCGGGCTCTACAGTCTTCTGCTGACGCCCGAGCAGGCGCTGGCTCAGGCCGACGCCTTCGCCCAGATCCTGCCGCCGGAGGCGGTGACCATTTTCCAGCAGGAGCTGTTGCGCCTGTCGCACGCGCCGATCCGCGCCGTCTCGCTGCAGAGCGTGCTCGCGCTGGTGATCGGGGGCTATGCCGCCCACCGGGGATTCAAGGCGCTGTTCGCCGGCCTGCAGTTCATCCACGACGAGGAGACGCCGCGCGGGTTCCTCAGCTTCAACCTCCTGGCGCTGTTCGCGCTGCTGGGCGCCTTCGCGCTGCTGACCGTCGTCTCCGGCCTCTTCCTCGCGCTGCGTTTCTTGCGCGCCGATCTGCACCTGCGCATGCACTTCGGCATCATTTTGAACGAGTGGACCTGGGCCTCGATCGGCCTCAGCGTCGGTCTGACGCTGGTCTACCGTTTCGCCATGTCCAGCGACCGGGTCGCCTGGCTGCCGGCGACTGCGGGAGGCGTCGCGGCGGCGGGGTTGTCGCTGGCCGCGTCCTGGGCGAGCGCCGTCTACGTGACCTCGATCACCCACCTCGGCGCGACGTACGGCTCGGTGGCGGCGGTGGTGGTGATCCTCATCTGGATTTCCTGGAACGTGAACGCGGTCTTCTTCGGCGCGGCGCTGGCGACCGAGATCGAACTCGCGCTCAGCCCCATTCCGAAGCCGCGGCGGCGGAAGACGCCCGCCTCTCGACCACGAAGGTGAGCCGCCCGCCGTTCTCGTCGCTCTCGATCAGCACGTGACCGGCCTCCTGGACGAACAGCGGCACGTCGATCCGCGCCATCGGATCGTCGGCGATCAGCCGCACGCGCTCCCCGACCGCGACCGCCTCCAGCGCCCGGCGCAGCCGCAGCGTCGGAACCGGGCAGCGGTGACCGGTGGCGTCCAGAACCCGCTTTGCCACTGAACGATCGCTCATCGACGCGCGTTTCGCCGGCAAAGGAGCTGATCAACCATGGCCGCGCGTCCCAACTGGCAGGGTCACCTTCGCCTCTCGCTCGTGAGCTGCCCCGTCGCCCTCTACACCGCCACCTCGCCCGGCGGCGAGGTGCACTTCAACATGCTGCACAAGACCACCAAAAACCGCATCCGCATGATCCCGACCGATCCCGAGACCGGCCCGGTGGATCGCGACGACATCGTCAAGGGCTATGAGATCGACAAGGACCGCTACGTGGTCGTCACCGATGACGAGATCGACAGCGTCCGGCTGGAGAGCACCCGCACCATCGACATCGAGCGCTTTGTCGCCGCCGACGAAATCGATCGCCTCTACTGGAACGACCCCTACTTCCTCGTGCCAGACGGCAAGATGGCGGTCGAAGCCTACACGGTCATCCGCGAGGCGATGCGGCGCTCGAAGCGGATCGCGCTCGGCCGCCTCGTCATGCACACGCGCGAGCGGCTCATGGCCATCGAGCCGCGCGACAAGGGCATGCTGGCCTATTCGCTCCGCAGCCACGACGAGGTGCGCGACGTGGACGCCGCCTTCGACGACATTCCGGCCGAGAAGCCCGACCCGGAGATGATCGAGATCGCGAGCAAGATTATCGAGCAGCAGGAAGGGCCGTTCGATCCCAGCCAGTTCAACGACCGCTACGAGGACGCGCTGCGCGCGCTGATCAAGAAGAAGCAGAAGGGCGAGCGGATCGTGAAGACGGAAGAGCCGCACGGCGCAGAAGTGATCGACCTCATGCAGGCGCTGCGCAAGAGCTTGGGGACGAAGGGGAAGGGCGCGGCGAGGAAGGCGCCCGCCCACCGCGCCAGCCATGGCCGCGCGCGAAAGCGCGCCTAGGCGTCCATCGCCTTGCCGAGCTTGCGAACGGCCGGCGCAAGTGGCCGCTCGGCGGCGGCGTAATCGGCCCATGCGGGGCTCTTGGCGATCAGATCGGGCGCGGTGCGGACGTTGAAGCGCTTCGGGTCCAGCCCTTTCTTCACCTGCGCCCAGGTCAGGGGCATCGAAACGGGGGCCCCAGGCCGCGCGCGAGGCGAGAGCGGCGCGACCGCCGTCGACATGCGGTCGTTGCGCAGATAATCGAGGAAAATCCGCCCACTGCGGACCTTCTTTGACATATTCAAGACGTAGCGGGCTGGACTGTCGTCCGCCATCTGCCGGCAGACGCCCCGAGCGAAGGCCTTCGCCGTCGGCCAGTCGAGCTTGGCGGGGGCGAGTGGCGTCACCACGTGCAGGCCTTTGCCGCCCGTCGTCTTGCAGAAGGGGACGAGTCCCAGGGCCTCGAGCCGCTCCCGCAGTTCGCGCGCCGCATCGATCACGGCTTCGAAGCCGAGCTCGGGGCTCGGATCGAGGTCGAACACCAACCGCCCTGGCGTCTCGGGATGGCCGGAGCGACAGTTCCACGGGTGCAGCTCGGCGGCGGCGATTTGCGCGGCCGCGACCAGCGCCTCTGGCCGGTCGATCTGCAGATAGGGGGCGTGGTCGCCGGACACCTTCACGAGCGAAAACAGGCTCGAGCCGCCCTTCATCGCGTGTCGCTGGAAGAAGCGCTCGCCGCCGATCCCGTCCGGGATCCGGATGATCGAGCACGGTCGGCCCGTGACGTGCGGCATCAGCCAGTCGGCGACCGTCTCGAAATAGCGGGCCAGGTCGAGTTTGCTCACCGGCTCGCCGTCGCCGCCGTCCGGCCACAGCGGCTTGTCGGGGTGGGAGAGGGTGACGCCCATCACCACCGCCGGCCCGTTGCTGCGCGGCGTCGGGTCGACCACGTCGGCCGTTTCAGCCGGCGCCGGCTTTTCCGCCTCCACCTCGGCCGCCGGCTTGTCCGCGCGCAGACCCTTGAAGGCGGCTTGCCGCACCATCCCGGCGCCGGTCCAGCCGGCGAACTCGATCTCCGCCACCAACTCGGGCGTCGTCCAGTGCTGGTTCGGCGCGCGCGGCGGTTGAGGCTCCCCGGTGAACGGCGAGGTCTTCCGCTCAGCCCCCTCCAGCTTCGGCAGCAACCGCTCGACCTTGTCGCGCCCGAAGCCCGTCCCGACCTTGCCAAGGTAGACGAAATCCTTGCCGCGATGGACGCCCACCATCAGCGAGCGCAGCTGCCCGCGCTCGCCCGCCCAGCCGCCGATCACCACCTCGTGCCCCGCGCGGCATTTGGCCTTGGTCCACGCATCCCCGCGGCCGGAGCGATAGGGCGCATCCAGGCGCTTCGAGACGATGCCCTCCAACGCCATCCGACAGGCCGAGCGCAGCACCGCGTCGCCCGCCTCGACGAAGTGGTCGACATAGCGGATGCGTGGATTGTCGCCCGCGGCCGCATCTAGCAGCGCCTTCAGTCGCGACTTCCTCTCGGTCAACGGCGCGCGCCTGAGGTCCTCGCCGTCGTCGAACAGCAAGTCGAAAACGAAAAAGATCAGGTCCTGCGTCTCGCCATCGGAAAGCGCCGCCTGTAGGCCGGCGAAGTCCGGCGCGCCCCGCGCGTCCAACGCCACGATCTCGCCGTCCAGGATGGCGCCGGGCAGGCCGCGGCCCTCCTCGGCGATCTCGGGGAACTTGGCGCTCCAGTCGAGGCCCTTGCGGGTGCGCAGCACCGCATGCCCGGCCTCGATGCGCATTTGCATGCGGTAGCCGTCGAACTTGATCTCGTGCGCCCAGCCCGCGCCGCTGGGCGGGCGGTCCACGAGCCGGCAGAGCTCCGGCGAGACGAAGTCCGGCATCGCGCCCCCGCGCGGCGTTCGCTCGGCGCGCTCGCTCCGGTTCGAGCGCCAGACCGCGTTGGCGGCCGCCGGCTTGGCCTTCCCGCGCATGAACGGCTTTGGCCGCCGGCCTTTGCCCTCGGCGATCTCGTCCATCCTCCGCCCCGAAGCAATCGAGCGATCGTCCCTCAACAGCCGGTCATGGTCGGCGTCGTGCGCCGCCTCGTCACGGTGCTTGATCAGCAGCCAGTTGTTGCGCTTGGCGCGGCCATCGCGATCGCCGCGCATCCGCACCAGCACGTAACCGCCGTGCAGGCGCTCGCCTTCGACCACGAACTTCAGCTCGCCGGCCTTCAGCTGCGCCGCGGCCGAGCGACGGCCTTCGGGCGCCCAATAGCCGCGATCCCACAGCTGCACCGTTCCGCCGCCGTACTCGCCCTTCGGGATGACGCCCTCGAAGTCGCCGTAGTCCAGCGGGTGATCCTCGACCTCGACCGCCAGCCGCTTGTCGTGCGGGTCACGTGAAGGCCCGCGCGTCACCGCCCAGGATTTGAACACCCCGTCGAGCTCCAGCCGCAAATCGTAGTGCAGCCGACTGGCGTCATGCTTCTGCACCACGAAGCGCAACCGCTCCGACGGCGTGACGGCCTCATCGCCGCGCGGCTCTCCGGTCTTGGCGAAGTCGCGCTTCGCCCGATACGTCTTGAGCTTGGCTGTCGCCACAGGCGGGTCCCTGGATTCATGCCTTAAGCTCCCGGCCGCGCGCCGGGTTCCGCGCCGGAGCGAGCGCGAAAACTGGGGGCTTTCGGTCCGCTAGGCGAAGACGCTGGCGACGTCGGAGGCGATGCCGTCCTTCGAGCGCCGAAGCGCGACGTAGGCCACGGCCGCGCCCACCGCGCCGACACCGTAGACGATGCCCGAGATGACCACGCCCAGCACCAGCGGGGCGATGAATGCGCCGGTCGAGGCGGCAAGCGCGGCTGCCGCCAGCCCCGCCGCCAGCGCGAGCAGGCTGAAAAGCAGCAGAGAGCCGATGAGATAGAGCGCGAGCAGGCCGCCCAGCATCCAGCGGCAGCCCTCGGTCAGCCGCCAGGCCCGTCCCAGCGAGGCGGTCACGCCCAGCCGCTCCACGACGACCACGGCGGTGAGCGGCATCCAGGCGGTCATCAGGAACAGGCCCGGCAAGACGAGCAGCAGCAGGCCGCCCAAAACCGCGAGCCCGCTCAGGATGCCCGCGCCAAACAGCACGCCAAAGCGGCCGGCCGCCGCGGAGAAGGCGGCCTGACCGCCGATGGGTCCGTCGCCGGCGAGCTCGTGGTAGGCGATCAGCGCCAGGCTGCCGGCGTAGAAGGCGCCCAGCAGGCTGGTCACGATGCCCAGGTTCCGGCTCGCCTCGGCCGGGAGGAGGGCGACCGCCAGCTGCGGCGCACAAATCAAGAGCAGGGTCAGCGCGCCGATCGTGGCGAAGCGCCGGCCGATGACCGCGAACGTCTGCGAGAGAATCCAGCCGAAGCGCGGCGTCGATGCGCCTGTCAGTTCGATACTCATGAGTCCCCCGCCGAACAGCCGACCCAGCCAAGCATGGCTTGGGTTGCGACGTCCAGTTGCAGCGCTTGTTCAGCCCGGGTCTTCCAGGCTGAACTGGTCGGCCGTCTCGTGGAAGGCGAACACCTCGGCGTAGCGGCCCCAGCTGATCACCGCGTCCAGCGTCTCCTCGGCGTAGGCTTCGCTCATCGAATCCTCCAGCTCGTCGCGGAAGCGGCGGGCCGGCGCCTGGTGCGAGGCGCGCTCGTCCAGCACGCGGCGGATGTGGGCGGCGAGGGGGACGTAGGTCAGCAGATGCTGGGCGAACAGCTGCTTGCGCGCGTCGACGTCGGCGTTGGCGTAGCGTCGCCCGGCCGCTGTCAGCCGGATCATCCGCCCGTCGATTTCCGCGAAGCGCATCAGCTGCAGCGTTTCGGCGATGGGCAGGAGTTCGTCCGCCTCCAGCTGCAGCTCGCTGGCCAGCGCCGGCAGTTCGGCCCGGCCGCCGTTCGGCTGGGCCAGCACCGCCTCCATCATGCCGGCGAGCGTGTTGGTCGACAGGTGCGTCAGCGCCATGCCGATGCCGGTGCCGGGAAAGGCGCCGTCGCGCACCGGCGTGCTCGCTGGCCGCGCGGTCATGCGGGCATAGATGTCGTCGACCAGGGCGCGGAAGGCCGGATCGAGGCGCTTGCGCGGCTGCGGCAGATCGACCCTGATCTCGGCGATGATGTGGCCGGGGTTGGAGGCGAAAACGCAGATGCGGTCGCACATCAGCACCGCTTCCTCGATGTTGTGCGTCACCATCAGGATCGAGCGGATCGGCATCCGTCCTTCGCACCAGAGATCCAAAAGGTCGGTGCGCAATGTCTCGGCCGTCAGCACGTCCAGGGCGGAGAAGGGCTCGTCCATCAGGAGGACCGAAGGCTGCACCACCAGCGCGCGGGCGAGGCCGACCCGCTGGCGCATGCCGCCGGAGAGCTCCTTTGGATATGCGTTCTCGAACCCGTCCAGGCCGATCAGGTCGATGGCGGCGAGCGCCCGCGTCCGCCGCTCGGCCTGCGCGACCCCTTGAGCCTCCAGCCCCAGCTCCACGTTCTGCATCACCGTGAGCCAGGGGAAGAGAGCGAAGCTCTGGAACACCATCGCCACGCCGTGCGCTGTCTCGTCGCCCGGAACGTCTCGAACCGCGACCGTGCCGGCCGTCGGTTGGATGAGCCCGGAAATCGTCCGCAGCAGCGTCGACTTGCCCGAGCCCGAACGACCGAGCAGGCCGACGATCTCGTTCGGCTTCAGCGTCAGGTCGACGTTCTCCAGCACCAGCAGATTGGCGCTCCCGCCCTTTCCGTAGACGTGCTTGACGCCGCGCACCTCGACCAGGTTGACGCTGTCGTTTCGGATGTCATCGGCGAGCGCCATGCGCGGCCTCCTAAAGCCTCAGCCGGCGCGCGGCATAGCCGTACAACGGCCGCCACAGCAGGCGGTTGATGAGAATGACGAAAATGGACATCACCGCGATGCCCAGCGCGACGCGCTGGTAGTCGCCGGCGGCGGTCGCGTCGGCGATGTAGGAGCCCAGGCCCGCGGCTTCGACCTTGTGGTGGTTCCAGGTCACGACCTCGGCGACGATCGAGGCGTTCCACGAGCCGCCGGACGCGGTCAGGGCGCCCGTGACGTAGTAGGGGAAGACGCCGGGCAGAGCGACGTCGCGCCACCATTGCCAGCGGCGCACATGGAAGATCGACGCCGCTTCCTGCAGGTCGTTCGGCAGCACGCTGGCGCCGGCGATGACGTTGAACAGGATGTACCACTGAGTGCCGAGGATCATCAGCGGCGAGAGCCAGATGTTGGGCGGCAGGTTCAGCGCGACGATCACGCCCACCACGATCGGGAAGAGCACGTTGGCCGGGAAGGCGGCGAAGAATTGGGCGATCGGCTGCACCCGCTCGGTCCAGGCGGGTCGCAGGCCGATCCAGACGCCGATCGGCACCCAGATCAGGCTGGCGACGGCGATCAGCACCAGGACGCGCACCAGGGTCAGCGCGCCGAGGCCGAACGCCAGGAGGGCGTCGGAGAGGCGCAGGCTCTCGCTCACATACCGGACGACGAGCCATGCGGCGCCGAGCGCTGCGGCGATCACCACCACCAGCCATAGCCGGTCGAGCGCGCGGGCGGCGGCCGGGCTCAGGGGCCGTCGCGGCCGGATCTCTATGCCCGGCAGGGGCGGCAGCTGGGTCAGCGTTCGCGACACCGGCCGCACCAGCCGCGGCAACAGCCGCATGCGGCGGATCAGGTCATAGAACCACGACGTCGGCGGATGCTCGCTGGCCGTCTGCTCGAAGCGGAACTTGTCCGCCCACGTCACGATCGGGCGAAAGAGCAACTGGTCGTAGATCACGATCACGACCGCCATCGCCGCCACCGCCCAGATCACGGCGCGCCCGTCGCCGCGCGCCGTCGCCTCGGCCAGCCAGGAGCCGATGCCGGGCAGGGCGACGTTGGTCTTGCCGACCGTGATCGCCTCCGACGCCACGACGAAGAACCAGGCCCCGGACATCGACATCATCGTGTTCCAGACCAGCGCCGGCGTGGCGAAAGGCAGCTCCAGCCGCCAGAACCGCCGCCAGGCCGAGAGGCCGAAAGCGCTCGCCGCTTCGTCCAGGTCGGCGGGCAGGGTCTTCAGCGACTGATAGAAGCTGAACGCCATGTTCCAGGCCTGGGCGGTGAAGATGGCGAACACCGCCGCTGCCTCGACGCCCAGCTCCTGGCCGGGCAGCAGGTTCATGAAGAAGGTGACGGTGAACGTCAGAAAGCCCAGCACCGGAACCGACTGCAGGATGTCCAGCGCTGGGATGATCACCAGCTCGGCCTTGCGGCTCTTGGCCGCCAGCGTCGCCACCACGAAGGTGAAGACGAGCGAAAAGAAGAGGGCCGCGAACATGCGCAGCACCGTCAGCAGCGCATAGCCGGGCAGGCGAGCGAGCTCGAGCCGGATCGGCTCCATGGCCAGGCGGCTGAGCGGCTGGTTCACCTGCTGCGCGCCGTGGGCGACCAGGACGGCCGCGCCCGCGATCAGGAAAATGACGGCCAGGTCCCCGCGGCTCGGCGCGAGGTTGCGCCGCGCGAACCGCGCCAGAAGCGCCGGATTGATCCGCTCGGGCGACTGAAGGGTCATGCGCGCGGTCCCGATCGCGGGCTGGGAAGAAGGGCGCCCCGATCGGCGTCGCGGGCGCTGAGTGGCGCCCCGCGGTCGGTTTGTCCACCACAGGTCGGTGACAGTCCCGAAACACGCGTGGGCGGCGCGTCTAACCGGTTCGGTTGGCCTCGATCCAGCGGGCGAAGGCGGCCATGAAGCTGGTCA
>DATGKF010000034.1:0-12921 GCA_035294785.1 Caulobacteraceae bacterium
GCCAAGGTCGCCAAGGAGGCCGCGCGTGTCAGGGCGCAACGGCAAGCCCTTGGCGTGCTTGGCGAACTTGGCGGTCAAATCTGGCGGCGCAGCGCCGCGCCCCGCTGCAGGAAAAACACCTGGGTCCCCGCGTTCGCGGGGATGAGCGGTTATGAGGTACGCGGCCTAGCGCGCGTTGGCGCTGGCGCGCAGGGGCTGGTAGGCGGTCGCCTCGTTCTTCAGGGCGGCGACGAAGCTGTCGCGCCAGGCGGCGACGTCGTCGGTCGAGACGCCATCGAACAGCGCCTGCCAGCGGTCCTTTCGCTCGGCCAGCGGCATGGCCAGCCCGCGCCGGATCGCCTCGGCCACGGCCTCGCGGTTGAACGGGTTGACGATCAGCGCCTCGCGCATCTGCTCGGCCGCGCCGGCCTGCTCCGACAGCACCAGCACGCCAGGATCGTCCGGGTCCTGCGCCGCCACATACTCCTTCGCCACCAGGTTCATCCCGTCGCGCAGCGGCGTCACCAGCGCAACGTGGGCGGCGTGGTAGATGCCCGTCAGCGCGTCTCGGCGATAGGTCTTGTTCACATAGCGCACCGGCACCCAGTCCACGTCGGCGTAGGCGCCGTTGATGCGGCCGGACAGCGACTCCAGCCGCCCGCGAATGTCCTGATAGGCCTCGACCTCGTCGCGGGTGGGCGTGGCGATCTGGAGCAGGAACACGTGCTCGCGCCCCTCCGGGTGGTCCTCCAGGTATTGCTCGTAGGCGAGGAAGCGCTCCTCCAGCCCCTTGGAGTAGTCCAGCCGGTCGACGCCCAGGATCATCTTGCGCCCGAGCAGGCTGGCGCGCACCCGCTCGAACTCGGCCTTCGCTCGGTCCGACTTGAGCCCCTCGGTGATCTCGGCCACGTCGATGCCGATCGGGAACGCGCCGATGCGCGCCCGCTTGCCGAAGGCCATGGCGATGCCGCCCGGGAGGACCTCGCCGCCGGCGCTTTCCTTCACGTAATCGGCGAATGCCTGCAGCGAGTCGGCGGTCTGGAAGCCGATCAGGTCGTAGTCGAACAGCGCTTCGACCAGTTCGGCGTGCCGGGGCAGGGTGGTGAAGATCTGCCGCGCCGGCCAGGGGATGTGCAGGAAGAAGCCGATCGGGTTGCGGGCGCCGCGGCGGCGAAGCGCGCGGGCCAGCGGCAGCAGGTGATAGTCCTGCACCCAGATCAGGTCGTCGGGCTCGATCAGCGGCAAGAGGGACTCGGCGAAGCGGGCGTTCACCCGCGCATAGCCCTCGTCGAACGAGCGCTCGTAGGCGACCAGGTCCGTGCGGTAGTGGAACAGCGGCCACAGCGTCCGGTTGGCGTAGCCGTTGTAGTATTCGTGCACGTCGTGCTCATCGAGATCCATGAGCGCCAGGGTGACCCCCCCGACCTTGCGCATCGACAGGTGGCCGGTGAAGGCGTCGACCGTCTCGCCGCTCCAGCCGAACCACAGCCCCGAGTATTCGCGCAGCGCCGCCGACAGAGCGACGGCCAGCCCGCCGGTCGCGCCCGCGCCGGCGGCGTCGGGCGGTTGCACTCGATTCGAGACGACAATCAGCCGGCCCAACGGACGCACTCCGTCGACATCGAGGTCCTATCTGGTGTGATCACGAAGATACAACAACCGTCGCCGTCCGAGGGTTCCGCACACATTCTCGGCGCCGGCAACTGTGAAGCCAGTCGCGCGTTGAAAGGCTTGGCCGCCGGGGCTGGGCGCGGACGTGGAATCTTTGAGCCAGACCTTCACGACGCAGATTCCCGCCCGGCTCGACCGGCTCCCCTGGAGCCGTTTCCACTCGCTGCTCGTGGCGGCGCTGGGGATCACCTGGATTCTCGACGGGCTCGAGGTGACCCTCGTCGGGTCGCTCTCGCCGGCGCTTCAGGGCCACGAGGGGCTCGGGTTGAGTGCGAGCCAGATCGGCCTGGCCGGCAGCGCCTACATCCTGGGCGCCGTCCTCGGCGCGCTCGTCTTCGGGCGGCTGACCGACAGCTACGGCCGCCGGCGGCTCTTCACCATCACCATCGTCGTCTACATGCTGGCCACGATCGCGACCGGTTTTTCCTGGAACTTCTGGTCGTTCGCGCTCTTCCGCTTCGCCACCGGGGCCGGCATCGGGGGCGAGTACGGCGCCGTGAACTCGGCGATTCAGGAGTTCGTCCCCGCCCGGCGGCGCGGCGTGACGGACCTCGCCATCAACGGCAGCTGGTGGGTCGGCACCGCGATCGGAGCGATGGCGTCGCTGGTCGTGCTCGACCCGCACCTGATCTCGCAGGCCCTGGGCTGGCGGCTCGCCTTCGCGGTCGGCGGGACGCTGGCGCTGATCATCGTCTTCGTCCGCCGCTACATCCCCGAAAGCCCGCGGTGGCTGATGACCCACGGCCGGGTCGACGAGGCGGAGGCGACGGTGACGTCGATCGAGGCGCGCGTGGCGCGTCCGACCGGCGCGGCCGCGCCGTCGGCCGACGGGCTGGCCGGCATCACGCTCGTGCATCGCGGGCGCATCGGATGGCTGGAGGTGCTGCACACCCTGATCGTCAGGCACACGCGCCGGACCGTGCTGGGCGTGGTGCTGATGACCAGCCAGGCCTTCTGCTACAACGCCATCTTCTTCACCTACGCCCTCATCCTCAGCCGCTTCTATCACGTGCCGGGGCAGGAGATCGGCTGGTTCATCCTGCCGTTCGCGGCCGGCAACTTCGCCGGTCCGCTGCTGCTCGGACCGCTGTTCGACAGCCTCGGCCGGCGCACGATGATCGCCGCGACCTACGGGATCGCCGGCGTGCTGCTCTGCCTCAGCGGCTGGGCGTTCGGCGCCGGCCTGCTCACGGCGGTGACGCAAACGGCCGCGTGGACGGTGATCTTCTTCTTCGCCTCGGCCGCCGCCAGCTCCGCCTACCTCACCGTGGGCGAGAGCTTTCCGCTCGAGACTCGGGCGGTCGCCATCTCGATGTTCTACGCCTTCGGCACCCTGATCGGCGGGGTGACCGGGCCGGCGCTGTTCGGCCGGCTGATCGACACCGGCCAGCCCGGCCAGATCCTGAACGGCTATCTTCTCGGCGGCGGGCTGATGATCCTGGCCGCCGTCACCGCCGTCGTGCTCGGCGTGCGCGCCGAGCGCCTGTCGCTGGAGGATGTCGCCGCGCCCCTGTCGCTGGCGCCGCCGTCGCACCGCGCCTGACGCCTCAGCGCACGGCGCTCCAGGGCTTGCTCAGCAGGACCGCGCAGTTGATCAGCCCGACCAGCGAATAGGTCTGCGGGTAGTTGCCCCACAGCGCCCCGTCGCCCACCGACACGTCTTCCGAGAACAGCCCCGCGTGGTTGCGCAGCGCCAGCATGTCCTCGAACAGCGCCCGCGCGCGCTCCGTCTGCCCGCTCGTGTGCAGCGCCTCGATCAGCCAGAAGGTGCAGAAGGTGAAGGCGGTTTCAGGCTCGCCGAAATCGTCGGGCCTGACGTAGCGCATCAGGTACGGCCCCCGCCGCAGGCGCTCTTCGATCACCGCCAGCGTCTTCAGGTGGCGCGGGTCGTCGGGCGCCAGGAAGCGCAGGCTGGCGAGCTGGGTCAGGCTGGCGTCCAGGTCGTCGCCGCCGAAGGTGGCGGCGAAGTGGCCGGCGCTCTCGTTCCAGGCCTCCGTCTCGATGCGCGCCCGCATCTCGGCCGCCCGGGCGCTCCAGAAGACCGCCCTGTCGCCGAGCCCCAGCGCCTCGGCCGCGTTGCCCAGCCGGTCGCACGCGGCCCAGCACATCACCGCCGAATAGGTGTGAACGCTCTTGCGCGTGCGGAATTCCCACAGGCCCGCGTCCGGCTTGTCGTAGGTCGCCCAGGCCCGATCGCCGACCGACTCCAGCATCTGGAAGTCCTCGATCGAGGCGCGGCGCAGCAGGCGCTCGTCGAAGAAGGCCTGCACGTTCGACAGCACGATCTGCCCGTAAACGTCGTGCTGGTTTTGCGTGTAGGCGGCGTTGCCGACCCGCACCGGGCCCATGCCGCGGTAGCCGGGCAGGGTCGCTACGGTCGATTCGTCCAGGCGCCGCTCGTAGCCGATCCCGTAGACGGGCTGGATCAGGCCGTCCTCGGCCGCATCGACGATGTTGCGCAGGTAGCCGAGGTAGTGCTCGAGGATGTCGACCGCGCCCAGCCGGTTCAGCGCCTGAACCACGTAGTAGGCGTCGCGGATCCAGCAGTAGCGGTAGTCCCAGTTGCGCCCGCTGTGGGGCGCCTCGGGGATCGACGTGGTCAGCGCCGCGACGATCGCGCCGGTCTCCTCGTAGGTGCAGAGCTTCAGCGTGATGGCGGCGCGGATCACCGCCTCCTGCCATTCCAGCGGGACGGCCAGCGTGCGCACCCAGTGCTGCCACTCGGCGATGGTGTCGGCCAGCATCGCGTTGGCCGTCGGCAGCACCGCGCCCTGGAACGGCTCGTCGGGTCCGAACTGGAACGCCACGGTGGACTCCAGCCGGAACGTCCGCTCGTGGATGATGTGCGAGACCGGCATGTTGGTGGTCAGCCGCATGGCGACGCCCTCGCCGGCGTAGCGGATGTGGCTCGAGCCGGCGGCGACCTCGACTTTGCCGCGGCCCCAGTCCGTCGTCGGGCGCAGCCGGATGGTCAGCCTCGGCGCCCCGGCCAGCGGGCGGATGATGCGCACCAGCGCCGTCGGGTGGAAGCTGCGGCCGAACAGGCTGAAGCGCGGCGCAAAGTCGATGATCTCGACGGACTCGCCGGTCTTGGTCGTGATCTCGGTGCGCAAGACGGCGGTGTTGCGGATGTAGGCCTGCTCGGTGCGCGCCGCGTCGGCGACCTCGACCGACCAGATGCCGCCGCAGCCGTCGACCGAGTCGTCGTTCGTGAGCAGGTTCGAGAACACCGGCGGGCTGTCGACCCGGGGCGCACAGCACCAGACGTGGCGCCCCTTGCGGTCCAGGAGCGCGCTGATCGATCCGTTGCCGATCGGAGCGAGGTCGAGATCGTGCGTGGGGCGTCTCCTTGGTTTGGCGAGGACCTGCGGCGCCAGCCGCCGGCTTACCCGCGAACGGCGGTCGAAAGCCAGTCGAGCGCGGCGTCGACGTCGGCGAGGAAGGCGCTGGCCGCGGTTGGCCGCGCGGCGCCGACCAGCACGCCATAGCCGCCCGCGGCCTTGGCGGCGGCGAATCCGTGCTCGTCGGTGAGGTCGTCGCCGACAAAGATCGGCGTCGCGCCGGCGAACGGCGCCTCGCCCATGAAGGCGTCCATCGCATCGCCCTTGTCCGGGCCCGGCGGGCGCAAGTCCGCGACCATGCGGCCCCACTGCAGCACCAGGTCGCCGGACGCGGTGAGCCGCTCAGCCGCGGTCCTCACCGCATCGTGGGCGGCCGGCGCGGCGCGATAGTGGACGGAAAGGCCGATCCCCTTGTCCTCCAACGCCATGCCCGGCCAGGCGCGCACCATGGGGGCGAACGCCTCCCGCGCCGCGTCCAACGCCGGCGAGGGTTCGGCGCGCCACACCGCCCCGTCGCTCGAGCGCCGCTCAAGTCCGTGCACGCCGGCCGCCGCGGTCACCGCGCCGTCGAGGATGCGGTCGATGTCGGCGATGGAGCGGCCGCTGATCACCGCCAGCCGGCCGTCCAGCGCGCGGCTGAGCGCCTTCAGCAGCCGCGTCCGCCTGGCGTCAGGCAGCACCGCGTCGGGCTGATGCGCGATGGGCGCGATCGTGCCGTCGAGGTCGAGGAACAGCGCCGCCCCGTCCGGGCGGAGCGGCGCGGGCGGACGCGCCGCCGGTTCTTGTCGTTCAGGGATGCGACTCATGCGAGGCGCCCATGATAGGGCGCGAGCGGGCCTTGCGAAAACCATCGTCGGTCGCGGCGATTTGCGGCAAGGTCGCGACAAGCGTCGCGTTGGCGGAGTGGGCTTTGGCCGGACTGGACGAGGAAGCTCTGGCGCGTCAGGCCGAGGTCCGGCATCGCATCGCCAACATCCTCCAGCTGCTGCAGACGCTGGCGCGCATGCGGGTGCAGCGCTCGCCCAATCCCGCCACGGCGCTTCGCTGGCTCTCCGACACCCTGGCCGCCCAGGGCGTGCTGCAGAACCGGCTGCTCTCGCCCGGCGGCGACGATTTCGCCCTCTACCTCGCCGACATGGCCGTGCTCTGGCGCCGCCGCGCCGGCGATCGGCCGATCGTGATCGCGGTCGACGCGGCGCCGCTGCCGATCGCCGAGAGCCAGGCCGCCGCGCTGGCGGTGGTCGTCGACGAACTGGTCGCCAACGCCCTGGCGCACGCTTTCGACGAGCGTGGCGGCGCGATCGAGATCAGCCTGGCGCGCGAGGGCGGCGAGGCGGTGCTCTGCGTCCGCGACGACGGCCGCGGGTTCGACGCGGACGCCGCGCCGTCCGACACGCTGGGCCTTTGGCTGATCCGCGGGCTCGCGCAACAGGTGCGCGGGCGGTTCGATCTGAAGGTCGAAAACGGGGTCGAGGGGCGGCTCGCCTTTCCGTTGGCCGGCGCGACCTAAAGGCCGCCCAACCCGGCGAAGGCGGAACGAAGGGGAGGGGTTAAACCGTTAATACCGCGGGGCCTTCCGAGGTTCGGCGATGGCGACCATGACCACCGACCACAGTCCAGCGGCCATCAGGCGGCCCGCGCGGCGGATTCCCGCGCCTCTCTTGTGGACCGGCGGCGTTATCATCACGATCGTCGCCCTCGTCGCGATCTTCCTCGCCTGGTTCAACTGGAACATGCTGCGTGGCCCGATCGCCGCGGAGGCCTCCGCGGCCACCGGCCGGTCCGTCCGCATCGACGGCGACCTGAGCGTCCATCTCTGGTCGCTCACGCCCTCCGCGACGGTGCGCGAGCTCAAGATTAGCAATCCGCGCTGGATGCGCGGCGGCGGCGATATGGCCGACATCGACAGCCTGACGGTCTCGGCGCGCCTCTGGCCGTTGCTGGTTGGCCGAGTCGACCTGACGCGCATCCAGGCCGAGGGACCAAAGCTCAGCCTCTATCGCGACGCCGGGGGCCGCGCGAACTGGACCATGGGCGACCCGAACCGACCGGCGAAGCTGCCGCCGATCCAGCACTTCGTGATCAACGACGGGCGCATCCACTTCGTCGACGTCAAACGCAACCTGGTCATCGACGGGACGATGCAGTCGAACGAGACCGGCGGCGGCCGCGGCGTATTTCACCTGACAGGGCAGGGGTCGCTGAACCGCGAGCCTTTCAACCTCGTCGTCACCGGCGGGCCGCTCATCGACGTGCGCCGCGACCGCCCCTACCGCTTCAGCGCCGATCTGCGGGCCGGCGAGACCCACGTGTTGGCCGCCGGCGATCTGCCGAAGCCGTTCGACTTCAGCCTCGTCCAGGCGCACCTCGACATCACTGGCCAGAACTTCGCCGACCTCTATGACCTGACGGGCCTGGCCCTGCCGACGACGCCGCCCTACCGGCTGAGCGGCGAGATCGCCCGCGACCAGCACCGCTATACGTTTCGGAACGTGGTCGGTCACATGGGCTCGAGCGACGTCGCTGGGATGTTCGTCGTCGACCACCGGGATGGCCGGCCCGACCTGCACGCGACCCTGCGTTCGCGGCGGCTCGACACGGCCGACCTGGGCACGCTGCTGGGCGCGCCGCCGCGGACCGGCAAGACCGCGACGCAGGCCGCGGACGCCGCGCGCCTCGCCAGCCAAGGTCACATCCTCCCCGACACGCGGCTCGACGTTCGCCGCGTCCGCCAGATGGACGCCGTCGTGCACTACCGCGCCGACTCCCTCCTGGCGCGCAAGGGCCTGCCGCTCACGGGATTCTCGCTCGATCTGGTGCTCGACCACGGGGTGATGACCGCCGAGCCCTTCGCTTTCACCCTCCCGCACGGCTCGGTGACCGGCCACGTGCGGATCGACGCCCGCAAGGACACCCCCTACACCGACGCCGACGTGCGGGTGACCAACATCCACGCCGAGGACTTCTTCCACGCCGCCTCGGCCGCCGCGCCGCTCGCCGGCCTCATCGAGGCGCGCGTCCAGCTGCACGGGCCCGGCGCCTCGGTGCACGACGCCGCGGCGAACGCCAACGGCAGCTTCACGGTCGTCGCCCCGCACGCGCAGATCCGCAAAGCGCTGGCCGAGCTGCTCGGCGTCGACGTGATCAAGGGCCTCGGCCTCTACCTCTCGCACGACCAGAGCCAGACCGACGTCCGTTGCGCGGTCGCCGACTTCCAGGCCAACCACGGCCTGCTCACCGCCCGCACCCTGGTTCTGGACACCAACCCGGTGCTCTCGACCGGCAAGGGGACGATCGACCTGCGCAACGAGACGCTCGATCTCGCGCTGACCGGCCACCCCAAGCGGTTCCAGCTCATCCGGCTGGCCTCGCCGATCACGGTGAGCGGTCATCTGAAGTCGCCGAAGGTCGGCGTGAAGGCCGGCGGCGCGCCCGCCCAGGCGGCCGTCGCGGTGGTGCTCGGCGCGCTCATAAACCCGCTGGCGGCTGTGCTGCCGTTCGTCGATCCGGGTCTGGCGAAGAACGCCGATTGCGCGACCCTCGTCGCCCAGGCGCAGCACCAGGGGGCGCCGGTTCGCGTCGCCCAGACCACGCGCTAGCGCGCCGGCGCCCTAGCGGGCCTTGGCCTTGCGCCCCTTTGCATCCTAAGGTTTGGCCGAGACGCCGGCCGAACCTCGAGACGCCGGCGCACGTGGAGTGACGCATGACCGACACCGCAACGATGACCGAGCTGCCCGACGCCGCGCGCCTCGCCGAGCTCGCCGCTCAGGGCATGCTGCCGGCCCTCTACGCCAAGCTGAAGCCGAACGCGGTCTCGGTTTACGGCGCGCACAGCCAGCGCACGTTCGCCGAGCTGAACGCCAACGCCAACCGGCTGGTGGCGGCGCTCGCCCGCGCCGGCGTCGGCGCCGGCGACCACATCGCGCTCGCCTGCGGCAACACGGTCGAGTTCGTCGAGGTGCTGGCCGCCGTCTGGCGCTCGGGCCTCAGACTGACGCCGATCAACTGGCACCTGAGCCCGCCGGAGGTCGCCTATATCGTCTCCGACTGCCAGGCGAAGGCCTTCATCTGTCAGGCCGACTTCGCGGCCGCCGGCCTCGCCTCGGTGAACGACAACCTCAAGATCAAGCTCGCCATCGGCGGCGAGATCGAGGGCTTCTCCAGCTACGAGAAGGCGCTGGCCGCCGAGAGCGACGCCGACCCGGCGAACCCGGTGCACGGCAACACCATGATGTACACCTCCGGCACAACCGGCCGGCCGAAGGGCGTCTACCGCGCCCGCACCATGGTCATGCCGCCCTCCTGGGGCGAGGGCTCGCCCTCGGGCTATCGCTTCAACGAGGACGTGAACATGTGCAGCGGGCCGGCCTATCACGCCGCGCCACTGGCCTTCGACATCGCCCAGCCGCTGAACTCCGGCATCACCATCGTCATGATGGAGCGCTTCGATCCCGAGGGGTGCCTAAAGACCATCGAAAAGTACAAGGTCACCCACACGCACATGGTCGCGACCATGTTCCAGCGCATCCTGGCTCTGCCGAAGGCGGTCCGCGACAAGTACGACCTCTCCAGCCTGCGCCGCATCCTGCACGGCGCCGCCCCGACGCCGCCGGAGATCAAGCGGGCGATGATCGAGTGGCTGGGTCCGATCCTGGTCGAGTACTACGCGGCCTCGGAAGGCGGCGGGAACTTCCTCATCGACAGCCACGAATGGCTGAAGAAGCCGGGCAGCGTCGGCAAGCTCATCCCCGGCTCAGGGACCCGTCTGGTCGACGAACAGGGAAACGATGTGCCGCAGGGCGAGGTCGGGGTCATCTACTTTCCGCACAGCCCGATCGCGCGCTTCGAGTACTTCAACGACAAGGAAAAGACCAAGGCGGCGGAGTCCCCGACCGGCGAGCATTTCACCGTCGGCGACATGGGCTACGTGGACGAGGACGGCTATCTCTTCCTCACCGGCCGCACGGCCGAGTGCATCATCTCCGGCGGGGTGAACATCTACCCGCAGGAGATCGACAACGAGTTCGTGCGCCATCCGGCCGTGCGCGAGACCTGCACGGTCGGCGTGCCCAACGACGAGTGGGGCGAGGAGGTGAAGGCGGTTATCGCCCTCTACCCCGGCTACACGCCCTCGCCGGAGCTGGCCAATGAGCTGCTCGACTTCATTCGGCCCAACCTCGCCGGCTACAAGATGCCGCGCAGCGTCGACTTCGTCGACGACATCCCCCGCTCCGAAGCCGGCAAGGTGCAGCGGCGGCAGGTGCGCGCGCCCTACTGGGCCGGCCGCGACAAGCAGATCTGAAGGAGAAACGGCGATGGCCACACGCGCCTTGGTGCTCAGCGGCGGCGGCCCGGTGGGCATCGCCTGGGAATCCGGTCTGGTCGGCGGCCTCGCCGCGGCGGGCGTCGATCTCTCGCAAGCCGACTTCATCTTGGGCACGTCGGCGGGCTCCTTCGTGGGCGCACGGCTGGCGATGGGAACCTCGCCGGAGGCGCTCGCCGCGCCCTTCCTGGCCATGAGCGAGGCGGCGCCGCCGCCGCTGCCGGCCAGCGGGCCTGCGCCCAAGGCCGAGCCCGCGCGGCCGCCCAACACCGCGCTGCTCATGCGGCGGATGGAGCAGGCGCAGGCCAGCGGCAAGTCGGCCGAAGGCATCCGGGCCGAGATCGGCGCCTTCGCCCTCGAGGCGGAGACCGTCAGCGAGGACGCCTTCATCAAGAGCTTCGGCCGCTTCCTGAGCGAGCTGCCCGAGAACGCCTGGCCCGAGAAAGGCTACGCCTGCACGGCCGTCGATGCGCTGGACGGGTCCTTCCATCTCTGGACCAAAGAGAGCGGCGTCGGCCTCGCCCGCGCCGTCGCCTCCAGCTGCAGCGTGCCCGGCATCTATCCGCCGATCACCATCAAGGGTCGCCGCTACATCGACGGGGGCATGCGCTCGGGCTCGAACGCCGACAAGGCGACGGGCTACGATCGCGTGGTGCTGATCGCCATCCGCGCCGGCGCCGAGGGCCCGCTCGCCGAGCGCGCCAGAGAGCGCCTCGACGGCGAGGTGAAGGTGCTCACCGACGCCGGCGCCAAGGTCGAGGTGCTCTATCCCGACGAGGCCTCCATCGCGGCCTTCGGCGTCAACATGATGGACGCCCGTCGCCGCCCCGCCGCCGCCAAGGCCGGCTACGCCCAGGGCAAGGCCGGCGCCGATGCGCTCAAGGCCTTCTGGGCGGCCTGAGGGGTCAGGCCAAGCCCATGGGTCTGATGATCGGCGGCGTCTCCAAGCGCTTCGGCGCGCACACGGCGCTCGCCGATGTCTCGCTCCGCGTCGAGCCCGGCGCCTTCCTGGCCGTGCTCGGGCCGTCGGGCTCGGGCAAGACGACGCTCCTGCGCGTGCTCGCCGGCCTCGAGCGGCCGGACTCAGGCCAAGTCCGCTTCGACGGCGAGGATCTCCTCGCGCTGCCGGCCCGGGCCCGCCGGGTCGGCATGGTCTTCCAGCACTACGCCCTTTTCACCCACATGACGGTCGCGAAGAACATCGCTTTCGGGCTCAGCGTGCGGCCGGGCGGGTCGCCGGCGCGCGAGGCGATCGCCGCCACGGTCGAGCGGCTGCTTGGGCTGGTGCAACTGGAGGGCCTCGGCGGGCGCTATCCGTCTGAGCTCTCCGGCGGCCAGCAGCAGCGTGTGGCGCTGGCCCGCGCGCTCGCCATCGAGCCGCGCCTGCTGCTGCTCGACGAGCCCTTCGGCGCCCTCGACGCCAAGGTGCGCAAGGGCCTGCGCCAGTGGCTGCGCAGCGTCCACACCGAGACCGGCGTCACCACCCTCTTCGTCACCCACGACCAGGACGAGGCCATGGACCTAGCCGACCACGTCGCCATCCTGCGCGACGGCCGCATCGAGCAGGTCGGCTCGCCGCAGATGCTGGACGAGCACCCGGCGTCCGCGTTCGTCTTCGACTTCCTCGGCGACGCCAACCGCCGGCCGTGCACGGTCGACGGGGCCTTGGCGATGCTCGACGGCTACGCCGCGCCGGCCGTGACGGCGAACGGCCTCGCCGGCCCCGCCACGGCGTGGTTCCGCCCGCACGAGACGACGCTCGAACCGACCGGCGAGGGCTTGGCCGTCACCATCACCGCCATCGCCCTCAAGGGCGCGACCGTCCGCATCGAATGCCGCGACCCCGACGGCCGCCTCTACGACGCCGACCGCCCCCGCGGTTCGCCGCTGACATCACTCGCGGTCGGCTCCGCTGCAAAGCTCAAGGCGGCGCGCGTCGTTGCGTTCCCGGAGAGCGACACAGGCGTGGGCTAGGCCCTAAGGCGCCGCTTCTTCCAGATACCGCCGTCGCACATGCCGCTTGAACGCGTCGGTCGAGAGCGGGCCGCCGGTGGCGTCGGCGACCAGGGTGGCGAAGTCGACCAGGCTGGCGCGTTCGTGCACCCGCGGTTTCACCCAGGCGAAGTAGGGCTTGAAGTCGCCCTGGCCGAGGGCCGGCAGGATCGAGGCGTCGTCGCGATTGGCCGCCTCGAACAGCTGCGCCGCCAGCATCGAGCCCATGGCGTAGTTGGGGAAGTAGCCGAAGAGGCCCGCCGCCCAGTGGATGTCCTGCAGGCAGCCGCGCGCCAGGTCCGGCGGGCGGCGGCCGAGCAGGCTCTCGAACATGTCGTCCCATGCGCCGGGGATGTCGGCGACGCTGAGGTCGCCCTTGAGCAGCGCCTGCTCCAGCCGGTAGCGCATGATCACGTGCAGCGGATAGCTGATCTCGTCGGCCTCGACGCGGATGTAGTCGTTGTCGAGCCGCCGCCAGGCGTTCAGCACGTTGGCGAACGACCAGACGGCCGCATCGCCGCCGAACGCCTCGGCCATGAGCGGCGCGAGGAATCCCAGGAACTCGCGGCTGCGGCCCGCCATCATCTCCAGCGACAGCGACTGGCTCTCGTGCAC
>DATGKF010000035.1:0-5957 GCA_035294785.1 Caulobacteraceae bacterium
CTCGTGCACATCTACAGCTGGGGCTACATGGCGGAGGACGACTCCAAGCCCCGGTTCTTCGCCTACCTGTCCTTCTTCACCTTCGCCATGCTGGCGCTGGTGACCGCGGCCGACTTCATGCAGCTCTTCTTCGGCTGGGAGGGGGTCGGCGTCGCGAGCTATCTGCTGATCGGCTTCTGGTACAAAAAGCCGACCGCCTCGTCGGCGGCGATCAAGGCCTTCATCGTCAACCGCGTCGGCGACTTCGGCTTCGTCCTCGGCATCGCCACCACCTTCTGGCTGTTCGGCTCGATCCGCTTCGCCGACATCTTCCCGGCCGTCGCCGCCCACGCGCACCAGGGTTGGAGCTTCGTCGGCCAGGGCTTCATCGCCGTCGACCTCGCCTGCGTGCTTCTTTTCATCGGCGCCATGGGCAAGTCGGCGCAGTTCTTCCTGCACACATGGCTGCCGGACGCGATGGAGGGCCCGACGCCGGTCTCGGCCCTGATCCACGCCGCCACCATGGTGACCGCCGGCGTCTACATGGTCTGCCTGCTCTCGCCGATGTTCGAGTTCGCGCCCACCGCGCGGGCTATCGTCACCGTCATCGGCGCGATCACGGCCCTCTTCGCCGCCACGGTCGGCCTGGCGCAGAACGACATCAAGCGGGTGATCGCCTATTCGACCTGTTCGCAGCTCGGCTACATGTTCATCGCCGCCGGCGTCGGCGCCTACCAGGCGGCGATGTTCCACCTCTTCACACACGCCTTCTTCAAGGCTCTGCTGTTCCTGGCCGCCGGCAGCGTCATCACCGCCATGCACCATGAGCAGGACATGCGCGCCATGGGCGGGCTCTGGCGCAAGCTGCCGCTGACCTACGGCGTCATGCTGGTCGGAACGCTCGCAATCACCGGCGTCGGCCTGCCGATTGTCGATATCGGCTTCGCCGGCTTCTACTCGAAGGACGCCATCATCAACGCCGCCTACGCCGCCATGCACGGCGGGATGGGCGTGGCGGGGTTCGCCTTCGTCATCTCGATCCTCGCCGCCGGCCTGACCTCCTTCTACTCCTGGCGGCTCATCTTCATGACCTTCCACGGCCACCCCCATTGGGGCGCCGACGCGCATGCGGCGGTTCACGATGATCCGCACGGCGCATCGGCCCAGCTCGAGACCCACGACGAGCCGCTGGAGCACGGTCACGAGCATGCGCACGACCTCGACCCGCACGAACCCAGTTGGTCGATCCGCGTCCCGCTGGTGATCCTGGCGATCGGCGCGGCGCTGGCCGGCTACCTCTTCGTCGAAGGCTTCATCGGCGAGGGCAGGGCGGCGTTCTGGCGCGGCGCCGTCTTCAACGGCGCGGCGAACCACATCCTCGACCAGATCCACGCCCTGCCGGCATGGGTTGTCTGGGCGCCGCTGACCGTCACAGCCTTGGGCTTCGCCATCGCCTGGTGGATGTACATGGCCAACGAGGGCCTTGGCGCGCGCCTCGCCGCCCGCCGCGGACCACTCTACCTCTTCATCTACAACAAGTGGTTCTTCGACGAGCTCTACGCCCTCGTCTTCGTGCGCGGCGCCGAGCTGCTGGGCGACCTTTTCTGGAAAGTGGGCGACAAGCGGATCATCGACGGGCTTGGACCTGACGGCGTCGCCTGGCTGTCGGCGCGCCTCGGGCGTCAGGTCGGCCGCATGCAAACCGGCTACGTCTACCACTACGCCTTCGTGATGCTGCTGGGCGTCGCCGGCCTCCTCAGCTTCGCCCTCTACGCGTGGTCGGGGTGAGGCGATGAGCGGCATCCTCAGCCTCACCGTCTTTTCGCCCCTGATCGGGGTCGCGGCGATCCTGCTGCTGCGCCTGTTCGCCTCGCCCGAGCGGCAGGAGGCCTCGAACCGCGCCGCGCGCTGGATCGCGCTGGTGACGACGCTGGCCACCTTCGCGCTGTCGGTCGTCGTGGTCGCCCAGTTCGACCGGCATTTGACCGGCTTCCAGTTCGTCGAGGACCAGGCCTGGTTCGCCGGCTTCCGCTACCGGATGGGCGTCGACGGGCTCTCGGTCCTCTTCGTCCTTCTGACCACGTTCCTCACGCCGCTCTGCGTCGCCGCCAGCTGGACGTCGATCAAGGAGCGCGTGCTCGAGTACATGATCGCCTTCCTGGTGCTCGAAGTTTTGATGGTCGGCGTCTTCTGCGCGCTCGACCTGATCGTCTTCTACCTGTTCTTCGAGGGCCAGCTGGTCCCGATGTTCCTGATCATCGGCGTCTGGGGCGGGCAGAACCGGGTCTACGCGGCCTTCAAGTTCTTCCTCTACACGCTCTTAGGCTCGGTCCTGATGCTGGCGGCCATCCTGGCGATGGCGGGGACGGCGCACACGACCTCGATCCCGGCGCTGCTCGCCTACCACTTCGCGCCGCACATGCAGATCCTGTTCTGGCTCGCCTTCTTCGCGTCCTTCGCCGTCAAGATGCCGATGTGGCCGGTCCACACCTGGCTTCCGGACGCCCACGTCGAGGCGCCGACCGCCGGCTCGGTGATCCTGGCCGGCATCCTTTTGAAGATGGGGGGCTACGGCTTCCTGCGCTTCTCGATCCCGATGTTCCCGTACGCCTCGCACGTGTTCACGCCGCTGATCTTCACCCTGTCGGTGATCGCCATCATCTACACCTCGCTCGTCGCCTTCCGGCAGACCGACGTGAAGAAGCTGATCGCCTACTCCTCGGTGGCGCACATGGGCTTCGTCACCATGGCCATCTTCTCCGGCAACATCTACGGCGAGCAGGCGGCGATCTTCCAGATGCTCAGCCACGGCGTGATCAGTGGCGCGCTCTTCCTCTGCGTCGGGGTCGTCTACGACCGCATGCACACGCGCGAGATCGCTTTCTACGGCGGGCTGACGGCGCGGATGCCGTGGTACGCGGCCGTCTTCATGCTGTTCACGCTGGGCAACGTCGGCCTGCCCGGCACGTCCGGCTTCGTGGGCGAGGTGCTGAGCCTGGTCGGCGTCTACCACGTCTCGACCTGGACCGCCGTGCTGGCCGCGACCGGGGTCATCCTCTCAGCGGCCTACGCGCTCACCCTCTATCGGCGGATGATGTTCGATCCGCTGACCAACCCCAAGCTCGCCGACATCCTCGACCTGAACTGGCGCGAGACGGCGATCTTCGTGCCCCTGATCGTCGGCACGCTGGCGCTCGGCCTGCATCCGACCTTCGTCTTCGACCTGACCGCCGCTTCGGCCGGCAAGCTGGCGGCCGGCTACCAGATGTTGGCGGGGCGCTGAGAGATGGACCTGATCGCCGCCCTGCATCTGGCCGCGCCGGAGGCCTTCCTGGCCGTCTCGGCGCTCGCGCTCCTGCTCGTGGGCGCGACCCTGCGGCCGAGCGCGCTGGTCGTCTGGGTGCTGGGCGGCCTCGCCCTGATCGTCGCCGCGGCGCTGGCGGCGACCGGGCCGCTGGGCGCGGCCTTTTCCGGCGGCTTCGTCGCCGACCAGGCGTCGGCCTTCGCCAAGGTCGCCATCTACCTGATGAGCGCGGTCGCGCTCCTTCTCGGCGCCGGCTGGCTCGGCCGGCTTCGCGCCCGGCAATTCGAGTATCCGATCCTCGTTCTCCTGGCCGCGCTCGGCATGGGGGTGATGGTCTCGTCCGGCGACCTGATCTCGCTCTACGTCGGGGTGGAGTTGCAGTCGCTGGCGCTCTACGTGCTCGCCGCCTTCCGCCGCGACGACGCCAAGGCTTCGGAAGCGGGCCTCAAGTATTTCGTCCTCGGCGCTCTATCGTCAGGGCTTTTGCTCTATGGCGCCTCGCTCATCTACGGCTTCGCTGGTTCGGTGAAGTTCGCCGACATCGCCGCCGCCGCCCACGCCGGCGCGGCCAACGGGGTGCTCTTCGGCCTCGTCTTCCTGATCTGCGGGCTGGCGTTCAAGGTCTCGGCCGCGCCGTTCCACATGTGGACGCCTGACGTTTATGAGGGCGCGCCGACGCCGGTCGTCGCCTTCTTCGCCGCCGCCCCGAAGTTCGCCGCCATGGTCCTCTTCGCCCGCGCGCTCGGCGACGCCTTCCCGGGAGCGGCCGACCAGTGGCGGCAGGTGATCATCGTCATCGCGGTGATCTCCATGCTGCTCGGCGCCTTCGCCGGCCTCGTCCAGCGCAACCTCAAGCGGCTCTGGGCCTATTCGTCGATCGCCAACGTCGGCTACGCGCTGGTCGGGCTCTCGGCCGGCACGAAAGAGGGCGTGCAGGCGATGCTGGTCTTCATGGTCCTCTACATGATCGACGTGACGGGCTTCTTCGCCTGCCTCACCGCGCTCAGCCGCGACGGGAAGCCGATGGAGACCATGGACGACATGGCCGGCCTGATGCGCGAGCGGCCGGGAATGGCGCTGGCCATGACCGCCTTTTGCGTCTCCGCCATCGGCATCCCGCCGTTCTCCGGCTTCATGGCCAAGATCTACGTCTTCAAGGCCATCATCGACGCAGGCTACGGCTGGGTCGCGGTGGTCGGGCTGGTCTCTAGCGTGATCGCCGCCTTCTACTATCTGCGCCTGATCAAGGTGATGTGGTTCGATCCGACCGCCGGCAAGGTCGACGCGGCGCCGCTGGACGCCCGCGGCGTCGCCTTCGCTGCGGCGCTCTTCTCGTTCCCGGTGGTCGTGGTGGCGCTGAAGCTTCTCGACCCGCTGGCGCGCACGGCCGCCTCGGCGTTCGGCCTGAGCTGAGCCCGACCCTCTTCGTGGCCGCTCCGGTTCCCATCGTCGCCTATGACGAGATCGACTCGACCAACGCCGAAGCGCGTCGCCGCGCCGACGCCGGCGAGCGCGGTCCGCTGTGGATCACGGCGCTGCGCCAGAGCGCTGGCCGCGGCCGCCGTGGGCGCGCCTGGGAGACGGGGGAGGGGACCAACCTCGCCGCCACGCTGATGCTGACCACCGAGCGCGGCGCCCGCGAGGCGGCGCAGGTTTCCTTCGTCGCCGCGCTCGCCGCCTGCGATCTCGTCCGCGCCTACGTCCCCGGTGAACGCGCGAAGGTGAAGTGGCCGAACGACGTGCTGGTCGACGGCAAGAAGCTGGTCGGCATCCTCGTCGAGTCCGGCGCCGCGCCCTCAGGCGGCCTCTGGATGGCCGTCGGCGTCGGCGTGAACCTCGCCCGCGCGCCGGTCGCGGCGGAGCGGCCGGCCACCAGCATCGCCGCAGAGACCCAGCGCCCGCCGCCCGAGCCGCGCGTCGCGCTCGAGGGCCTGGCCGCCGCCTTCGCCGACTGGCTCGCCGTATGGGAGGCCCGCGGTTTCTCCCCGATCGCCGAAGCCTGGACGGCGCGCGCTTACGGCCTGGGCGAGGCTTGCGCCGCGCGCCTGCCGGACGAGACCGTCGAAGGCGTGGCCGAAGGCCTGGACGCCGACGGCGCGCTCCGCATCCGCTTGGCGGACGGGCGTTTGCGGCGCATTACCGCCGGCGACGTGTTTTTCGGGAGCGTTTGATGCTGCTGGCCATCGAGCAGGGCAACACCAACACGCTCTTCGCCGTGCACGACGGCGAGGCCTGGATCGCCCAATGGCGCGCCGCCACCGAGTCCACCCGCACCGCCGACGAGTACGCCGTCTGGCTGTCGCAGCTGCTGGCCATGGCGGGCCTGGCCCTGCCGCAGCTGACCGCCTGCATCATCTCTAGCGTGGTGCCGCAGTCGCTGTTCAACCTGCGCAACCTCGCGCGCCGCTACCTGCACGTCGAGCCGCTGGTGATCGGCGAGAACGCCGATCTCGGCATCGACGTCCACATCACCAAGCCTTCGGAAGCCGGCGCCGACCGGCTGGTGAACGCGATCGGCGCGCATGTGGCCTATCCGGGCGACCTCCTGGTGATCGACTCGGGCACGGCCACCACCTTCGACGTGGTGGGCGCCGACGGGGCGTTCGAGGGCGGCGTCATCGCGCCGGGCATCAATCTTTCCATGCAGGCGTTGCACGATGCGGCCGCCCAGCTG
>DATGKF010000036.1:0-21978 GCA_035294785.1 Caulobacteraceae bacterium
CGGCTTGGTCATCGAGGCGATGCGGAAGATGGTGTCGCGCGCCATAGGCGCTTTGGTCTCGCGGTTGGCGAGGCCGTTGGTGGTGACCTGGGCGACCTCGCCGTTGCGCCAGAGCAGCGTGACGACGCCGGAGAGCAGGCCCTGGTCGATGACGCTCTGCATCGCCGGCCCAATCTTGGCCAGCTCCTCGCGACTGAAGCCGCTCACGTTCACTGCGCCGTCGTCCATGGAAACCTCCTCAAGGGTCGTCGGCGACGATAGCGGCGAACGGCGGCCGGAGCCAACGGCGCCGTTGCGTCAGCTAGGGCGCTTTGAAGGTCGCGACGAGTTGGCCGTCGGCCAAGACGTGGCCCTGCATCGCCTTCACCAGCGCGCCGAGGTCGGCGCCGCCGCCGAGCCCGAGCGGGGCATCGAGGGCGAACACCTCGAAGTGATAGTGGTGCGCGCCGGTGAGCGGCGGTGGGTGCGGTCCGTAGAAGCCGATCCCGCCGTTTTCGTTCCGGCCCTGGATGGCAGCCGGCGCCGTCTGCGTCGGCACGCCCTCCGGCAGCCCGTTCGTCTGCACGTTCCAGATGAGCCAGTGGACGAATGGCGCCGGCTTCGGCGCATCGGGGTCCTCGAGCACCACCGCGTAGACCCGCGCGCTCGGCACGGCCGACCAGTGCAGCGGCGGCGAAAGGTTATCGCCGTAGGCGGTGTGCTTGAGGTCGATCGAACCGCCGGCATGGAACGCATCCGACGTCACGACGATCGGCCGGCTCGACTTCGGCTGCACGCGCTGCAGCGCCAACGTCTTGGCCTGGCCGGCGCCGCAGGCCGCGAGCACCGCGGCGGCGAGGAGCGTGCCCGTGAGCAGAATGCGTCCCATCCTCGTCCCCTATCGCCAGCCGTAGTTGAAGCTGATGGAGATGCGGGGCGTGCGCGCGCCGTTGGGCAGCGCTTCGTGCCGAAGCCAACTCTCCCACATCAGGACGGTTCCCGCGGCCGGCGCCAGGTAGACGAAGCTGCGCTGGCTTTCGTCCGCGTCGGTGCGCCGCGGCGGAGCGGCCATCATCAACGGCAGGCGCGGATCTTCGAGCCTGAGGCCGCCGGCGCTCTTCGGCATCGTCACATACACCGTCCCCGAGATGACGCTGAGCGTGTGGATATGGCCGGAGTGGCCGCCGCCGGGCGCGAGCAGGTTGACCCACAGCCCTTCCAGCCGGAGCCGCCGACGGCCCAGGTCGAGCGCCAGCGCGTCGGCGAACGCGGCGGCGTGCCGGTCGAGCTTTCGCTTCAGGACGTCGAACACGGTCGCCCGCTTCGGCAGGTCGTCGAGCGAGGCGTAGGAGGTGTAGCCACGGTAGCCTTCGCGAGCGCACCAGGCGCGGCCGGCCTCGTCCTCGTTGGCGAGCATGCGGCAGGCTTGATCGAGCTCGGCGTTGAAGGCGCCGAAGCCGGGCTCGGCCGCCAGGGAGGCCTCGTACAGGCGGGTGACGAAAAGGTCGCGGAACGGCATCGCCGCCGACTAGGCCTTGGCGTGCAAACGCCTGTCAAACGAGGAGTTCGGTCTTGCTGACGGCCCACGATGCTGCTTCCGTCCGCGAGCGCGGAGAACAGGAGCAAGCAATGTCGGACGCGCCGGCCGAGGCGAGCGAACCCGTCGATGTAGACGGGCTCTGGGACTTCGACGATCCGGCCGCGACCGAGTCGCGGTTTCTGGCGGCGCGCCCGCGGCTTGGCGCCGAGGCCGACCACCAGACCCTGATGGAGCTCGACACCCAGCTCGCCCGCGCCCAGGGCCTGCAGGGGCGCTTCGCCCACGCGCTGGCCACGCTGGAGGCGGTGGAAGCGGGGCTGAAGGAGGGCGAGCGCCGAGCCGAAGTCCGCTTTCAACTGGAAATGGGCCGCGTGCTGCGCTCGAGCGGCAATGCCGAGGCGGCGAAGCCGTTCTTCGAGAAGGCCGTCGAGCTGGCCGCCGCTGCTGGCGAATCCGCCTTGGAGATGGACGCACGGCACATGGTCGCCCTGGCGGAGCCAGAGCCGGCGCGGCGGCTGCAGCTCAACCACGACGCGGTCGAGCGCGCCGAGGCCAGTCAGGACCCCGCCGTCCGCGGTTGGCGCGGATCGCTGTGGAACAACATCGGGATGGACTTCCACGCCCTTGGCCGGCTGGCGGACGCCAGGCTCGCGTTCGAGAACTCGCTCGCCGCCTGGAGCCAGGACCGGCCCGAGCGCGTCCCCATCGCCCGCTGGATGATCGGCTGGACACTGCGCCTGGAGGGGCGGCTGGCGGAGGCGCAGGAGATCCAGGAGAGCCTGGCGCGGCATCACCGCAAGGCCGGAACGGACGCGGGCTACGTCTATGAGGAGCTGGGCGAGATCCACCTGGCTCAAATCGACGGTCCGTTTCGCGCCGACCATCTGGCCCAGGCGAGGCTCAACTTCGCCGCCGCCTACGCGGCGCTGAGCGCCAACCGCGACCTGGCCGACGAGCCCGAGCGGCTCGCGCGGATGAAGCGCCTGGGCGAGGGGAAGCTGGCTTAGCGGGCGGAGCGTCCCGACTTCGTCCCGGTCGCGAGCTTGGTCCGCGTCTCGCGCACGGCGATCGCCGGCAGGCTGGCGGCGTTGGCGTCCAGGTAGGCGGCGACAGCCGGGCCGTGCCTGTCGACCAGGGCGCGCAGCAGCCAGGAGACGGCCTTGGTGATCAGGATCGGGCGCTCGGCTTTCAGGCGCTCGATCATGGCGAAGGCGAGGTCGCTGAAGCGCTGGTCGTCGACGTAGTGCACAGGCCCGGTGAGAAGCACCAGCGAGGCGCGGCGCTTGTTGATGTCGGCGCTCATCGAAAGCTGCTCGATCAGGCGCTTCCAGGCTGGCCAATCGGCGATCATGTCATCGGCGGCGAAGAGGTTCTGGCAGAGCGAGTCCACCTCAGCCCAGCCGTTCAGCTTGCCGAGCCAGCGGTCGACGTCGGCGGGACCGACCGCGCCCCGCGCGACGGCGCTGTAGCGCAGGATCAGGGTCGCCAGCGTCTTCTCCTCGTGCGAGACGCCGTCGAGCAGACTCTCGACCACGGCCAGCGCCTCGGCGGCGGGCGCCTTGCGGTGAGCGGCGACCCAGGCGCGGGCCATCGCCCGCCGGTCGGGGACCGAGACGAGGTAATAGGGGCGCCCGCTGCCGCCGTAGGAATCGTTCTGGCCGGTTTCGCCGGGCCGCTGCGGCTCGCCCAGGCGGCGGACCTCGGCGAGCAACGCCTCGTGGTCAGGATGCATCGCGGTCCCCCCCGGCTCGCGAAGATGCCCCATCCTCCGCCGCGTCAACAAGGGCGACGGCCAGGTCGAGGGGGGCCGGGCGCCGAGCGACATGCCAGGCGTGGGCTTGCCCGGCGACGGCAACCGCGTGAAAACCGCTCTCGTGAACCGCCGCCTCGCCGCCGCCGTCCTGATCGTCCTTGCGCTCGGCGCCTGCGCGCGGCCGAAGTCCGCGCCGGTCGGCAACACCGACCAGCTGGAGACCGACATCGACCAGCACATGGGCGGCGAGGGCGCGTGCGTGATCCTGGCGGACGCCAAGACCGGCGTGGTGCTCTACCAGTACAACACCGACAAGGTGTGTAAGGCGCGCCTGCCGCCCTGCGCCACGTTCAACATCGTCACCGCCCTCATCGGGCTCGACTCCGGCGCGATCACGCCGAAGACGGTGGTGAAGTGGGACGGCTCGCCCCAGCCGGTGAAGGCGTGGGAGACCGACGCCGATCTCGCCCAGGCGTGGAAGAGCGGCATCGGCTGGTGGTTCCAGAAGCTGGCCGCCGACGTGCGCCACGACCGCTATCAGGCGGCCCTGAACAGCTTCGGCTATGGGGACCGGGATCTGGCCGGGCCGCCGAACGACTTCTGGGACGGGCCGCAAGCCGGTGGCAAGCTCGCCCTTTCAACCCACGAGCAGGTCGACTTCCTGCGCAAGCTCTTCAGCGGCGGGCTGCCCGTTGGGCCCGCCGCGACGACCGCCGTCGACGGGCTGATGCAGGACGAAACCCGCACCGGCAAAAACGGGAAATACGTCATGGCCGATTCGAGCGGCGCCTGCGCCAGCGCGCCGGACGGGTCGACCAGCGTCGCCTGGTGGGTCGGCCGGCTGACCTCGCCCACGCGCGACATCGTCTTCGCGGCCACCATCAACGGCGAGACCGCCCCGCCGGGTCAGGAATTGCAGGACACCGGCAAGGACGTCTTCGCCGACGCCGGCCTTTGGCCGCAGGGCTGACGAAGTCCGCTATCGCGTCAGCTCGTAGACGGCGCTGACCTGGATATCGACGGTGAGCTCGCCGCTCTCGACCGGCGTCGGCGCCGCGCTGCGCACGGACATCATCGCCAGCGGCCGCGGCGGCGCCTGTTGGAGACCACCAGCCTCGGTCAGGTTGACCAGCCGCCCCAGCTTGTAGCCGAGCGCGCCCTCGTAGAGCGCCGCCTTGGCGCCCAGCGCCTTCACCGCCGCCAAGCGCGCCTGGTCCTGCGCGGCCGTGGGGTCCTTGAGGCTGAAGGCGACGCCCTGGACCTGGTTCGCGCCGGCCGCTGTCGCCGCATCGATGGCCGGTCCCAGCCGCTTCAGCTCCTCGACCGTGACGGTGACGTCGTTCGAGGCCTGGTAGCCGGTCAGCTTCGGGGGTTCGTTCTGTACGTAGCTGTATTGCGCCGACAGGCTCAGGGTCGAGGTCTGGATGTCCTTGTCCGCCACGCCGGCGCCCTTCAGCGCGGCGATCAGCGCGGTCATCTGAGCGGCGTTGGCGCGCATGGCCTCCGCCGCGGTGGGCGCGGCGGTCTGCACCCCCACGGTCACGATGGCCTCGTCGGGGTCGACTTTCACCTGCCCGTCGGCGGTCAGACTGAGCGTGGTCGCGTTGAACATGCTCGTGGCGGCGGACTGCGCGAACGCGGTCGTCGATGCGAAGAGGCCGATGGCGGCCAGGGCGAGCACACGGCGTTTCATGGGTTTGCCTCCAGTGGTCCGGTCAGCAAGAGCGCGAGCATGCCAACGGTCAAGCTGAACGGCGCCTTTAAGCCGCTGACAGCCCATGCTAACCCGCGACGCCGCGCCGAGGCGGGGGCCCGTAGCTCAATTGGTTAGAGCCGGCCGCTCATAACGGTCTGGTTGCTGGTTCGAGTCCAGCCGGGCCTACCAGCCTTCGCGCCGCGTGCGCCTGACGAGCCGGCTGGCCACGCTCCTCAGCGCAGCGCCAGATGCAGGAGTTCGAGGTTGGTCGCGTCGATGCGGGTCGCCGCGTAGAGGATCGCACCCGTCCGCGGATCGACGGCGAAGCTGTCGTCGGGATTGTAGCCTGGGACCTCGGCGATGACGCGCGCCGGGCCGCCGGCGATCGGCTGACTCATAATGCGCGGCGGATGCCCGAACGGGTCGTCGACATAGTCGATCGCACCGCCAGAGATCGTCCACAGGTCGGGGAAGGCCGAGCCGGGCAGCGGTGCGACCCGCGTCGGCGTCCCGTCGATCCGCCACACGCCGGGGGAGTCGACGCGCACGCCGTAGAGGTGGCCGCCGAAGACGCGGACGCTCAGCCACCCGTACCCCGACGCCGGCTGTGGCGTCTTGAACGGCGCGGTCACGCGCCAGAGGCGCCAGCCGACGGCGTCGCGCCCCGGGAAAATGAGCGACTGGCCGTCCGCGTCCCAGGTCGGCGCGCCGACCTCGCTGCCCGAAAAGCGGATGCTGCCATAGTCCGTCCCGTCCAGGCCGACGATCTTCAGCCCCGGGCCGCCGCCCACCTCGGTCGTATAAACCAGCTTCGAGCCGTCGGGAGAGAAGCTCAGGTCATCCACCTCGTCGACGTGGGCAGCCGCGAGCCGATGAAAGGTCTCGCCCGGCCGCCTGACCCAGACCCCGAACTCGTCGTTGCGCCCGCCCGCGACAGCGATGACGCCGCCGGGTCCGATGGCCGGCGCGCCCGAGACCGCATTGTTCCCATCGAGAAATTGCGGCTGTCCGCCCTTAGCGCTCGGCGCCAAGGCGAGGCTGAAGATCTGGTTGTCGAGTTCGACCGCCGCGATATCGCCCGGGCCGGTCGCCAGACGGCCCATTTCCAGCGGGCCCGACATCACGTGCGTTGGCGGCCCGCCGGCGACCGGATAGGCCCAGATGACGTTGTCGCCGTTCACGCGGCCGGCCAACAGGATGGTGCGCGAGTCGTTCGTCCAGCCGCCGGGGTCCATCCCCCCGCACATGCCGTCCAGGACCCGCTCGGCGCCGCTCTGCAGGTCGCGGACCATGAGCGCCTCGGTGACCCGGTTGATCTGGCGATTGAAACTCATCCAGCGTCCGTCGGGCGAGAGGCCGATGTCGCCGTCGCCGACCGTGCCGGCGGGCGGATGGGTGAAGTCGCTGCGGGCTCCGGTGGCGATCACCAGCCGCATGATCCGCTCACTGGCGCTGCGGCTCGGCCGGTCAACGAAATAGAGCACATCCCCAGCGCGGGACCAGACGACTTCGGACCGCTCGTCGGTCTGGCAGCGCCCCAGGGTCTGAGGCTCGCCGCCGGTCATCGGCCGGATGACAAGCGTGCACGGCGCGCCGGCGCGATAGAGCACGTAGGCGAGTTCGCGGCCGTCTGGCGACCAGGAAACCGAGGTGTGGTCGGCCGGCTCGTCGGTGACCTTCACAGGGTCGCCGCCAGCGAGCAGGCGCACGAAGATTTGGCGGCTCAGCACGTCGTCGCCGCCGGCGTAGGCGATCAGCCGGCCGTCGGGCGAAATGGCCGGATGCCGCTCGATTGCTGCGTCGGAAACCAGGACGCGCGAGCTGACGACGGTCCAGTGGGACGGGAAGAGGTGCTGCCAGACAATGGCGGCGGCCACGGCGTGTCCAAGCAGAACGCCGGCCACCAGCACATAGAGGGCGAGCCCGGTGGGGCCTGGAAGACGCCGCCGCTGCGGGCCGGCGCTGGTCTCGGTCAGGCGATAGCCGACGCGGGCGACGGTCTCGATGCCGAAGCCGCCCACGATCTCGGCCAGCCGGCGAAGGCGGCCGATCGTGCGGTTGACGGCGTCTTCACCGACGATCCGGCTGTTCCAGCAGGCATGAATAAGCTCGTCGCGCGAGACGACCTGGCCCTTCAGCTGCGCCAGCGTGACCAGCACCTGCATCACGCGCGGTTCGATGATGTGACTGCGGCCGTCAACCTCGACGCAGCGCCGAGAGGGTTTCACCAGAAGCCGCCCGATCCGGAAATCGCCCTGCTGGGCAAGCGTCACCGGGCGGCGGGCGCGTCGATTCGGCCCTCCAGCACCCAATATCGGCAATCCATCGGCGAAAAGTCGCATCTACGTCCTTTCGATGCGCGACACCCTGTCAGCCTATCAGCACCATTGCTTCGCGACCACCGCGAGGCCTGACTGACAGGTGAGATTTGACCCTCAGACTATTGCTCGCGATCGGCACAAGCATGGCAGCAGCAACGGCGTCGTTCGCCGCTTCACCGATCCATCCCTCCGAAGACGGCGCCACGGTCGCCGTCCGTTCCGGCGATCTGGACCTCACGCGCCGCGATCAGGCGACGGTGATGCTGCGCCGCCTCGAGCGCGCGGCGTCGATCGTCTGCGGCGGCGCTCCCAGCCAAGTCGACCTGGACGAGACGGCCGGCTATCGCGAATGCCTGCATGCGACCCTTGACGGCGCCATCGCCCGCGTGGACGCGCCGCTGGTCACCGCCCTCTACCGCAGCCAGCCGGACCTGACCGCAGTCGCGAGCCTCAGCGGCCAGTGATGGTGGATCTCATCGACGAGGCGATCGTCGCAACGGCGAAGCGGGAATTCCTGCGTCACGGGTACGACGGCGCCGCCTTCGCGCGCATAGCCCGCCAGCTCGGCGTGGCGCCCAACACCCTCTACCGCTTCTTCAAGGGCAAGGTGGAGCTGTTCGTCGCCGTCTACGAAGCGTGGGCCGCCGACGAGCGGGCCGTCCTCGCCAAGCACCTGGCGCGGCGCTCCGCCGTGCCCGAGATCGTCGAGATGAGCATCGAGCGCCGCACCCAAGGCCTCCCGTTCCGCCGCAGCGTACGGTGGCTCGCGCATGAGGAGCCCCAGGTGCGCCGCGCCGTGGCGCAGGCCAGGCTGGCGACGATGGAGATGCTGAAGGCCTGGCTTGGCGCCCCCGTCGAAGACGAAGCGTTGGCGGTCGACCTGCTGCTCTTCGAACAACTCGCCACGGCCGTCGCGGAGGGCGAGTTCGCGGACCTGGGGCTGACCCAGGCTCGCGCGCGCGAACGGATGACCGCCATCCTGGCCCGCTGGCGCATCCGCGCGGCGCCGTCGAACGACGATGCCGTGGCGACGCAGCGCGGCGTGGGCGGCCGCGGATCCTAGGGCAGGCGCAGCCAGGCCGACGAGAGCCTCTCGACGGCCCTTGGCTGCGCGTGTGGATCGGCCGACCCGCACGGCGTATGCTGCGGGCCGGGTATCGGCGGCGGCATGCATTGTCCTCGACTTGATCGACGAACACTCCTGGCCGGCGCCGCGGCGACGCTCGCGGCTGGCCGAGCCGTCGCCGCGGCGGTGGAGGTCAGCGCCGAACCGCCCAGTCTGATCCCGCCGCCGCCGCCGTATGTGCCGCCGGCCGATCTGAAGACAGTTGTCGACATCTATCGCCGCATGACCGCGCCCGTGCGCGTGAACGGGGAGGGCGCCTTCCCGTTCGTCGTGGATACCGGCGCGAACCAATCGGTGATCTCCGACACGCTGGTGACGCGCCTCGGCCTTGCGAGCGGGCCGGTCGAAGCCCTGAACGGCGTCGCCGGCGTGCAGATGACCCCGACGGTGAACGCCAGCCTGGGGGTCGGCAACCAGACCGAAGCCGGCGTCACCCTTTCGATTCTGCCGGAGACCGCGATCGGCGGGCTCGGCATGCTCGGCCTCGACCGGCTGTCAGGTCAGCGATTGACGCTCGACTTCGCCGGCGCGCGGCTGGTCATCGAGCCAGCGCGAGGCTCGCACAGAGATGTGCGCGACGTGGTGATGAGGGCTCACCGCCGCAACGGTCAGCTGACGTTGGTCGACGCCGACCTCGCAGGAACTCCGGTCGTCGCTTTCCTGGACTCCGGCGCCCAGAGCACGATCGGCAATCTGGCGCTGCGGGATATCGCCGTGGTGAGCCATCCGGCCGTGCTCTGGGACCAGGCGCCGGTGGTCAGCGCTACGGGGCAGGTGATCATGGCCCAGATGGCCGACTTCCCCGGCTTGCGGCTCGGCGGGCTGCATCTGCCGAGCTGGCCGGTGGCGTTCGCCGACCTGCACACCTTCCAGCTCTGGTCGCTTGAGGACAAACCGGCGCTGATGGTCGGCGTCGACGTCCTCAGCCGCTTCGACTACGTAAGCCTGGACTTTCTGCGCGACGAAGTGCGCTTCCGCATGCCCCAGGCGGCGGCGTAGCCGACGCGCCGTTCCGGGCGCGCCTACTCGTCCCTGTGGACGCGGATGTACGGCTGCCCGTCGATATTCATCACGAAGCTGCCCAGTGAGGCATGCCGGATGCGAACGGCCGAGCCCTGGTGCGGCGCACGGCTGAGGTCGGCGTCATCGATCTGCCGCCAGTGGGCCCCGTCGTCGAGGACGATGATCCACTTGCCGTCGCCGTTGCGGTAGGCCTCGGCGACCGTCGCATTCAGGCTCGTGGCCTCGTCGCCGCTCATCCCGCGATCGAACATCGAAAGGGCGCTCAGGTTGAACCCGAACGCCTGCCGGCGCGCCGCCCGCGCTTGCGCACGATCGACGATAACCACCTCGCCGGTCGCCTCGGCCTGCTCGAACGCGGCTTCGGCCTTGTCGTAGCAGTCGAGTCTGGCGGCGGACTCGGTCACCGCGCGGCAAGCCGAAAGGGCGTTGAGGACGGCGGCGCGGCCGGGCGCCGGCCCGGCGACGGCGGGCCATGCGGCCTGCCCCAGGGAAGCCGCGAGACCGATCGACGCGATGACGCGCAAGCGCATGGCAGAGCCCCCTCCACGACGTGTCTCACTCGGTCGGATTGTATGGCCCACGCTACAGCCTTGGCTAGGCTGTGACACGAATGTGACACCGGAGTCACATTCGACCGGCGAGCGGGTCGCTAGCGTTGACGCTGTAAGACAGTGGTCGGAAGCATGTCGGCAATCCGACCTCACGATTCCGGGTCAGGGCACATCCACGGATAACCGGAGCGCCAGAGAGACGGTCGCTCCCCAAGGGGGCTTAGATGAAGTTGTACTCGACGCGCGAGCGGTTGCTCGCGTCGACCATGATCTGCAGCGTCGTGATGATCGCCGGCGCAACGCCCGCACTCGCGCAGACGACCCCGGCGCCGGCTGCGGCGCCCGCAGCGGCCAACAGCGGCGACGCCGTCATCGTGGTCACGGGCTCGCGCATCCCGACGCCCAATCTCAGAAGCGTCAGCCCGGTCCAGGTGATCAACAACACCGAGGTCAAGCTCACCGGGACGACGAACGTCGAAAACCTGCTGAACGAGCTGCCGCAGGTCTATACCAACCAGTCCGAAGGCGCCTCGAACGGCGCCAGCGGCACCGCCACCGTCAACCTTCGCAATCTGGGGCCGCCGCGGACCCTGGTGCTCGTCGACGGCACGCGTCTGCCTCCGGCCGACGTGGTGACCCCAGCGGCCGACCTCGACCAGATCCCGTCGGCGCTGGTGCAGCGCGTGGAAGTCCTGACCGGTGGCGCGTCTTCGGTCTACGGCTCCGACGCCGTCGCCGGGGTCGTCAATTTCATCATGCAGCACGACCTCGAAGGGGTGCGCATCGACGCCGAGTACAGTTTCGCCCAGCACGGCGAGCAGAATCCAGACAACATCGACGCGAAGCTCTTGGCGACGCACAACGCGATCCCCGGTGACCGCGTCGATGGGTTCACCAAGGACATAACGCTGGCGGTCGGCGTGAACTCGCCGGACGGCAAGGGCAACATCGAAGTCTACGCAGGCTATCGCCACATCGATGCGGTTCTGCAGTCCGAGCGCGACTACTCCTCCTGCGGTCTCGAAACGACCAATACCAGCGACTCGCAGGTCTGCTTCGGCTCGAGCAACAACCTGTCGGGCAAGTTTATACGGGTCGACATCCCGGGCCAGTCGTCGTTCTTCGGCAGCCCCACCGGGCTTAGCACGCATGCCGGCCCGTCATTCAACTTCAGCCCGTACAACTACCTGCAGCGGCCCGACGAGCGCTACGAGGCGGGCTTCTTCGCCCACTACAACTTCAACCCGCATGTGCAGGTTTATTCGAGCCTGATGTTCTCGGATAACCGCACGCTTGCTCAGATCGCGCCGAGCGGCATTTTCCAGGGCATCCCCTATCAGGTAAACTGCAACAATCCGTACCTCGTCGCCGCGGGCGGCGTCGCCGCCTTCTGCACGCCTGCGCCGGCCAGCGGAAACACGACGCTGTTCATCGGACGCCGCACGCCGGAGGTGGGGCCGCGTATCGACGATCTCGAACACATCGCCTACCGGATCAACGTCGGCGTTCGCGGTGAGATCGCCGACGGGTGGAGCTACGACGCGTACGCGCAGTACGCCGACACCGTCTACCACGAGCAGTACCTGAACGAGGTCTCGATCCAAAAGGCGCAGAACGCCTTGCTGGCGGTCGCTGGCCCCGGCGGCACAGTGGTTTGCCAGGGCGGCCAAGCCGGTTGCGTGCCGATCAACATCTTTACCTCCGGCCAGCTGAACCCGGCGATGGCCGGCTACATCAGGTCGTTTGGCGAGAAGGAAGGCTTTGCCACCGAGCAGATCGCCAACCTGTCGATCAACGGCGATCTTGGCAAATACGGGATCAAGAGCCCGTTTGCATCCTCGGGCGTTGGCGTGGCGTTCGGCGCCGAGTACCGGCGCGAGCAAATCTCATTGACGCCGGACTCGGAGTTCCAGACCGGCGATCTCGCCGGTCAGGGCGGCCAGACCACTGCGGTCAACGGCGCCTACGACACCAGGGAATTGTTCGCCGAAATCCGCGTGCCGTTGGCCGATCACCAGCCCGGCTTCTACAACCTGGCGGTGGATGGCGGGTACCGGTATTCGGACTACAGCAACATCGGCGGCACCAACACTTACAAGATCGGTGGCGAGTGGGCGCCCGTTCAGGACATCCAATTCCGCGCCGCCTTCAACCGCGCGGTGCGCGCGCCGAACACGGTCGAGCTGTTTTCGTCGCCGGCGTTCAAGCTGTTTGGCGACACGGACCCCTGCGCCGGCGCACACCCGGCGGCAAGTCCGGCCGCTTGCGCCGCCCAGGGCGTGCTCGCGAACCTCGGCGGCGGCCTCGGCGCCAACGGGCGAACCGCCTACGGGTTCGTCATCCAGTGCCCGGTGTCGCAGTGCACCAACCTCACCGACGGCAATCCGGCCCTACGCCCGGAAACGGCCGACACCTACACAGTCGGGGCCGTCCTCACGCCGACCTTTTTCAAGGGCTTCACCGCCTCAGTCGACTACTTCAACATCGACGTGGAGAATCTCATCGCCTCCTACGGGGCGGCAACGATCCTGCAGGAGTGCACCAACAGCTTCGCCACGCCGACGGGCCAGTTCTTCTGCAACTTCATCCACCGCGACCCTGTCACCAACGTCATCTTCGGTGGCTCGCAGCTGCAGACAGTTGGCGGGACCCTGTTCGGCAACGGCTCGATCAGCAACTTCAATACCAACACCGGCTTCGTGAAGACGTCGGGCCTCGATATCGAAGCGGCCTACAATACGAAGTTCAGGGACTGGAACCTGCCGGACTGGGGTTCGCTCTCGTTTGACTTCTCGGGAACCTACACGTTCCAGTTCATCGACTCGCCGTCGAAGAAGATCGGCAGCTTCGATTGCGCGGGCTTCTTCGGCACGACGTGCTCCAACTCGATCATCAACGCCGAGGTCGGCGGGCCCATTCCAAAGTGGCGGCACAAGTTCCGTGTGACCTGGGGCACGCCGTGGGACAACCTCACGCTCTCGGCGCAGTGGCGCTTCATCTCGGCTGTCAATCCGGACTTCGACAGCACCAATCCGCTCCTGCGTGGGGTCGCGCCGCCGGCTTGCGGCAAGGGGTTCAGCGGCGCCGGCTGTGGCGACCCGGCCGACCACATTCCGGCGGTCAGCTACCTCGACCTGGGCGCGGTCTGGCGCGTCAAGGACGGCGTCACGCTGCGGGCCGGCATCAACAACGTGTTCGACAAGGACCCGCCGATCGTCGACCAAATCAACATCGGCCTGTCGTCGCCGCCGGTCGGCAATGCCAACACCTTCCCGGGCGTCTACGACACCCTGGGCCGGGTGATCTTCATCGGCGTGACCGCGGACTTCTAATCCTCCCTGCGACGCTCTAATCTTTTTGGCGGCGATCCTTGGATCGCCGCCAATTCTTTTTCGGTGCTCGAGAACCTTGACCGATACGGCTTCTATTCTTCGAGACGTCGCGGCCGCGGTGCGAGCGCCAGATCTCGAGCGAGCGGTCACCCTGGCCGAGGCGGCCCTCGCCGAAGGCGTCGAACACTCCCTGCTGTTGAACCTGCGCGCCTATCGCCTCGAGCTGCACGGCCATCTGCCCGAGGCGCTGGTCAGTCTTGAGCGGGCGCGGGCGATCGATCCGACCGACACGCCGACGCTGAACGCGCTCGGCCTTTGCCTAGCCCGGCTCGAGCGGACCGACGAGGCGATCGCCGCCTTCGAGGCCGCGGTCGCAGAGGACCCGAACTTTGCGCCCGCCTGGTTCAACCTGGGCTGGGCGGCCGAGGCGGCCGGCGATCTCGACAAGGCGCGCATCAGCCTCGAGCGCGCGGAGGCGCTGACACCGGGCCAACCGGCGCCGCTCGGCCGCCTGGCGCAGCTGGCGGCCCGACGTGCCGACTGGACCGCGGCGCGGGCGCAGGCGGCGCGGGCGCTCGCCATCGATCCGGCCCAGGTGGACGCCAGTCTCGCGATGGCCGCAGCGGACCTCGCGGCCAAAGCGCCAGGCTTGGCGGAAGGTCGCTTGCGGCTTTTGCTTGCGCGGCCCGAACTCGCCGCGACCGATCGGGCGTTGGCCTATGGGTTGCTGGGTGATGTGCTCGACGCGAGCGACCGCGCGAGGGAAGCGTTCGCCGCTTTTGGCGCGGCGAACGCGGTGCTGCGGGACGCCTATGCCGACCGCTACGCGGCTCCGGGCCAGGAGACCGCAGCCGATCAATTGGCATGGCTGACCCGCCATGTGCAGGCGTCGCCCCGGCGCGCCGTCTCGACGGCGACCACTTCTGGCGGCGCGGCTGGCCACGTCTTTCTGGTCGGCTTTCCGCGGTCGGGCACCACCCTGCTGGAGCGCGCGCTCGCGGCGCACCCTGACCTCGTCTCCTGGGACGAGCAGGAGAGTCTGGCCGATTCCGTCCGCGACTTCCTGGAAGATCCCTCGGACCTTGATGTGTTGGAGAACGTGAGCGAGGCGTCGCTCGAACCTTACCGCGCCGCCTATTGGCGCCGCGTGGCCGGCGCCCGGGTCGACGTGCGCGGCAAGGTCGCGCTCGACAAGCTGCCGCTCAACACCATGAAGCTGCCGCTGATCGCGCGCCTCTTTCCCGACGCCAAGATCATTTTCGCGTTGCGCGATCCGCGCGACGTCGTGCTGAGCTGCTACCGCCAGCGTTTCCAAATGAACGCTTCCATGTACGAGTTGCTAACTCTGGAGGGCGCGGCGCGGTTCTACGACGGCGTCATGCAACTTGGCCTGATCTGCCGCGAGAAGCTGCCGCTCGCCTTCCATACGCATCGCTACGAAGATCTGGTCGCCGACTTCGACGGTGCGAGCGAGGCCGTCTGCCGCTTCATCGGCGTGCCATGGAGCGCCGAAATGCGCGAATTCGCCGCCACGCTGGGCGAGCGCGCCAGCGCCACGCCGAGCGCTCCGCAGGTGGCGCGCGGGCTCTACAGCGAAGGGGTCGGCCAGTGGCGGCGTTTCGAGGATGACCTCGAGCCGATCATGTCCACCCTCGCGCCCTGGATCACACTTTTCGGCTACGCCGAGGGCTCGCTCCACTGAACGCGGGCACGCGATCCTTCTATGGTGGGTGAGCAGGGAAGGTCGGAAACGTCGATGGCAACCGCCGACACCGGGGAACAGGACCTCGCCGACGCCATGGCCGCGCGGCGGGCGATCGAGGCCGCCCTCGGCGCGTCCAACCTTCACCGCGCGGTCGCGTTGGCGCGTGCGGCGCTCGCACGCGGTTTCCGGGACCCGCTTTTCCACAGCCTGATCGCTGACGAACTTCAGGAGCAAGGACGCTTTGCCGAGGCGATGGGGGAACTTCAGCGCGCATACGAGCTCGCGCCTCGCGACGTACTCATTCTGAACGCCATTGGGCGCTGTCTGACCGCTCAAGGCCGCGTGGAGGAAGCGCTCAAGACTTTGGACGCTTCGCTCGCAATCGAACCGCAGTATCCGATCACCCACATAGACAGGGCGGACGCCCTGGCCCTGGCGCAGGAGTTTGACGAAGCCCGCAGCGCCTTCCGCACCGCCTTGGCGATCCTTCCGGACAGCGCCGGCGCGCTGGCGGGTCTCGCCGCGGTGGAGCTCAGGCTCGGCGCCTTGGATGAAGCACGAGAGCTCGCGGAGCGGGCTTTGACGCTTGAACCGGACCAGCCGAACGCCTCTGTCACGCTCGCCGAGGTCGAGGCCGGGGAGGGCGACGGCGTCCGCGCCGAGCGCCTCGTTCGAAGCGCGCTAGGGAGCGACCTGAGGCCGGACCTCCACGCGCATGCGCGAAGCGTGTTGGGCGATGCGCTCGACTCCCAAGGTCGCTACAGCGAGGCCTTCGCGTCCTATGCCGCAGCTGGCGCCGAGCTGAGGGCGCTGCACGCCGGCAGGTACGCGCGCGCGGACGAGCCAACGATCGTCGAGATGGTTCGATGGCTTCGCGAGCGGTTCGAGCCGGTCGCCCCCGGCGAATGGATTGGCCCGCCGCACCCACCGCGGGAGTCGGATCCTAGAGTGCATGTCTTCTTTCTGGGGTTCCCACGGTCGGGCACGACTCTGTTCGAGCAAGTCTTGGCCAGTCACCCCGACGTCGTCGCCCTCGATGAGCGCCAAGTGCTCGCTGAAGCGACGCGCGATCTCTACACGTCCGACCGGAAGCTGGACCGCTTGAAGTCTCTGGGCGCCGATGAGGCCGAGATTTACCGGGACGCCTATTGGCGCAGAGTCGCCCAGTATTGCCCTCCCGCGAACGGCAAGGTCTTCGTCGACAAGCATCCGCTGAACACCACCAGCCTGGGGCTCATCGCCAAGCTCTTCCCAGACGCGAAGGTGGTGTTCGCCGTGCGCGACCCGCGAGACGTGGTCCTGAGTTCCTTTCGTCGTCGCTTCCGGATGAACCCGGCGATGTACGAACTCTGCACGCTCGAGGGCGCGGCGGCGTTCTATGACGCCGTGATGCGCTTGGGCGCGGAGTTCCGGGCGAAGCTGGCTCTGCCGTTCCACGAGGTGCGCTATGAGCGCTTGGTCGAGGATCTCCGCGCGGAGACGGAGGCGGTCGGGCGATTCATTGAGCTGCCTTGGGACGACGCCATGCTGGATTTCGCCGACACAGCGCGGTCGCGTCGGGTGCGCACGCCGAGCGCGAGACAGGTGGTGCGGGGTCTCTACAGCCAGGGTGTCGGCCAATGGCGGAACTACCGGGCCGAGCTCGAGCCGGTCCGGTCGCTGCTCGCGCCGTGGGTGGACGCTTTCGGATATCCTGAGGACTAGATGGAACGGTCCGCTCCAGCGCCCAGCGAGACGGTAGCCGGGCTCAGGTCGGCGGCCGACGAAGCCGCGCGGCGCGGCGACCTGAGGGGCGCGCGCGCAGCCCTGGAGCGGGCTGTCATGCTTGACCAGGGCAGCGTCGACCTCTGGATGAGCCTTGCCGGTTGCTGTCGCGGCCTTGGCGATTTCGCGGCGGCCGGCGCCGCCGTCGAGGCGGCTCTGCGCCTCGATCCGCGGTCGTTCATCGCGCTTCTGATGAAGGCCTCGCTGCTCGAGCGGGCGGGACAGGAGCGTGCCTCGGCGCTCGCTTATGGCATCGCCCTGACACAGGCGCCGCCGGACGAACGTCTCGATGTGCACACGCGCGAGGCCGTGGTTCGGGCGCGCGCGATCTACGCCGCCCACAATGCCCAGCTCGAGGAGGCCCTCAAGGCCGCGGCCCGGCGCGAGCGCGGCTCGAAGGCGTCGAAGGAACTTCTGCGCGCGGACGTGTTCGCCGAGCGCCTCGTCGGCAAGCGGCGCGTCTATCACCAGGAGCCGGTGCAGTTCCACTATCCGGGCCTGCCGGAGATCGAGTTCTGGGATCGGGGGGAGTTCCCTTGGATCGAGGCGCTCGAGGCTGCTGCGGAGGACATTCGTCAGGAGCTTGTCGCGATCCTGCGAGAGGATGGCGACGAGATCGGCCCGTACGTGAACTATCCGGACGGCGTGCCGCTGGACCAATGGGCGGAGCTCAACCGCTCGCCGCGCTGGGGGGCCTTCCATCTCTTTCACGAAGGTCGCGAAGTCGCCTGGAACGCCAAGCGCGCGCCGAAGACCATGGCCGCGCTCGCGCAGGCGCCGCAACCGACGCTTCCAAACCGCTCGCCGGCGTCGATGTTCTCGGTCCTGCAACCTCGCACGCGCATCCCGCCGCACACGGGCATCGCCAACGTCCGCCTCGTCACCCACCTGGCGCTGATCGTGCCCGACGGCTGCGGCTTCCGCGTCGGGTCTGAGACCCGCCATTGGCGCGAGGGCGAGGCCTGGGTGTTCGACGACACCATCGAGCATGAAGCCTGGAACGATAGCGACGAACCGCGCACGATCCTGATCTGCGATGTCTGGAATCCGCGACTGAGCGCGGACGAGCGCGAGACGGTGGCCGCGCTGATGGCGGCCCTTGACGCGTTCAATCAGGCCGCGCCGGCGGGCGGCTCGCTTTGACCGACGCCCGGCTCGCCGGCTTCGCCGCCCAGGCCGACGCGCTGCGCGCCGCCGGCCGGCTCGAAAGCGCCATCGCCCTCTATGAGACGATCATCGAGGAGGCGCCCGACGACGGCTACGCCCTGCACAATCTGGCCGCCGCGCTCGGCGATGATCACCGCTTTAACCAGTGCGAGCAGGTCGCCCGCCGCGCCTTCACCAAGGGCATCGACGCACCGGAGACCTGGCTCGTGCTGGCGCGCGCGCTGCAGGGCCTCGGCCGCTTCGACGAGGCGGACGACGCGTTCCGCCAGGCGATCCGCCGGCGCCCTGCCTACGTTCAGGCCCACAGGGACCTCGCCCAGCTGCTCTGGATGCGCGGTCAGAGCGCGGACGTCTCGTCGCAGTCGATCGATCGCGCGCTGGCCAGCGCGCCGCTCGATGCGCCGTTGCTGCTGACCAAGGCGAAGGTGCTCGAGTACGCCGGCCAGCCGGACGCCGCTTATCGGCTGATCGTTCGCGCGATCGGCATGGGGGCGGGGGATGCGCGCTTGGAGACGGCCGCGGCGATGCTGACCTTCCAGACCGATCCCGAGGCCTCGCTCGCCCATGCCGAGCGCGCCATCGCCCGGGATCCGCTGGACGAGGCGGCGCTGACTGCGCTCTGCCAGGCCAATCTGGCGCTGGGCAGGGCGGACGCCGCCCTTGAGGTGGCGGCCTTCCTGCGCGAGCGGTCGCCCGACGATCAGCGCGCGGTCGCGCTGCAGGCGACGGCGTGGCGGCTCATGGGCGACCCGCGCTATCGCGCGCTGTTCGACTACGAGCGGCTCGTGCGCGCCTGGACCATCGACACGCCGCCAGGCTGGCGCACGCTGGACGCCTATCTGGCCGACCTGACCGAGAGCCTGCACGCCCTGCACCGGCTGCGGGCCCACCCCATCGGCCAGTCGCTGCGCGGCGGCGTGCAGACCACCCAGAACCTCGACCGCGTCGACGACCCGGCGGTGAAGGCGCTCTTCCAGGCGCTCGCCGGTCCGATTCGACGGCACATCGAGGCGATCGGCGAGCGGGGCGAGCCGCGCTTCAACGGCGTCTGGTCTGTCCGCCTGCAGCCCGGCGGATTTCACATCAACCACCTGCATCCGATGGGGTGGATTTCGTCGGCCTGTTACGTGAGCGTGCCGAAGCAGGTCGAGCGCGGCCACGAAGGCTGGCTTCAGTTCGGCGAGCCCGGAACGGCGACCAGCCCGCCGCTGTCCGCCGAACATTTCGTCAAGCCCGAGCCGGGGCGGCTGGTGCTGTTCCCCTCCTACATGTGGCACGGGACCGTCCCGTTCGCGGGCGACGAGCCGCGCCTGAGCGTCGCCTTCGATCTCGTGCGGGCGACGCCTTGACCCCGCCTTGGTTGCCGAGGGGGCGGGCGGTTGTTAGCGTCCGCCACCCGCGACCGGTGAGCGCCGCATGTTCCACGAACTCGACGAAGTTCTGACCGCCGACGAACTCGCGCGGCTCGCGGCGATCGCCGCCGCCTCGCGCTTCGTCGACGGGCGGATCTCCAATCCGCACTCGGAGGTGAAGAACAACCTGCAGATGGACCCGGCGGAGGCGCGGACCGAGGAAGCGTCCAAGCTGATGGCGCAGGCCCTCTTCCGCATCGAGGACTTCCGCAACTTCGCGTTTCCACGCGTCATGGCGCCGCCCATCCTGGCCAGGTATTCGCCGGGGATGCGCTACGGCGCCCACTCGGACGCGGCCTTCCTGCCGGTGGGCGCAAGGCCGCTGCGGTCCGACCTGTCCTGCACGCTCTTCATCGCCGCGCCGGAGTCATACGAGGGCGGCGAACTCTCGATCCACCTCGGCGCGCGCACCGTCGACTTCAAGGGCAAGCCCGGATCGGCCGTCGTCTATCCGTCGAACACGCTCCACGAGGTCAAGCCGGTCACCGGCGGCGAGCGGCTGGTCGGCCTCACCTTCATCGAGAGCATGATCCCGGACGGCGCGCACCGTGAGCTGCTCTACGAGCTGAACGAGGTCGCCGCGCTCGAGGGCTTCAACATGAGCGCCGATAACCGCACCCGGCTCGAATACGTCCGCAACGCGCTTCGGCGGATGTGGGGCGAGGCCGGCTAGGACGAAGCGCATGGACCTCGTCGGATCGGAGCTTCGCGCCACGCCCGACGTCTATCCCCTGGCGTTCGACGCGGAACAGGACAGCGTCTACTTCGTTCGCCTCGACCGCGGCCGCTACGAGGCGGCGAGCTTTCTCGACCAGCGCGTGATCGGCCCCGGAGACCAGGGCGGCTGGGCCCCCTGGAGCGCGGTGCGGCCGGCCGCCGCCCCGCTCGCCGGCGACAGCGACTTCATCTTCCACGTCGGCCATGTCGGCTCGACCCTGCTGGCGCGGCTCCTGGGGCTGAGCGATCGGGTCTTTTCGCTCCGCGAGCCCGGCGCGCTGCGCACCATCGCCGCGCTGGCGGGTGATCTCCAGACGCCGGAAAGCCTCCTGAGCGAGGCGGCGTTCGATGAGCGCCGGGATGTGCTCTTGCGGCTGTGGGCGAGGACCTACGCGCCGGCGCAGCGCGCGCTGATCAAGGCGACGAGCACGGTGGGCGAGATCGCGCCCATGCTGCTGCAGCACGCGGCGTCGAGCCGGGCGCTGTTGGTGACCGTGGCGCCCGAGGTCTACATGGCCACCATCCTCGGCGGACCGGCCTCGCGGGTGGAGCTGAGGGCGATGGCCCAGTCGCGGCTGCGGCGACTGCATCGGCGCATCGGCGAGCCGCTGTGGCGGCTGCACGCAATGAGCGAGGGCGAACTCGTGGCGATGAGCTGGGCGGCCGAGATGGCCGGACTGGTCGAGGCCGCCGAGCGTTTTCCGGGCCGCGTCGCCTGGCTCGACTTCGAGCGCTTCCTCGAACGGCCTGAGGCCGGGCTCGTCGCGGGGCTGCAGCGCCTGCACGGCGAAGCCTCCCCGGCGGACCTGCGGCGCATGCTGAACAGCCCGCTGTTCGGCCGCTACGCCAAGGGCCTGGAACACGCCTACGATGCGAACCTGCGCCGCCAGGTTCTGGACCAGGCGCGCCGCGAGCACGCCGCCACGCTCGCCGCCGGCGGCGACTGGCTTCAGCGCGCCGCCGCCGCGAGTCCGGTCGTCGCGCGGTCGCTCTCCGCCGCCCCAGGGTAGAGGAGGGGCCGCGTTCGGGCCCGTGCGAAAACGAGCACCGGCATCCCTTGATCGATGCGACCGTCGGCCGATAGCCTGTGGCTAAGATTGTGGAGTCTCACAACGATGGCGGACTCGCGCGGACGGGCGCTCATCCGACAGTGGCGCGCGGCATTCGATGCCGATCCGCTGGCGTCGAAGACCATCCTCGGCCTGCGCGGCCGGAGCGCGGAGATCTGGCGGCGAACGTTCGAGTTGCTTCGGCTGGAGAGCCCCGAATATCGAAACGCGATCGACGATGAGTTCAGCGAGGAGTCACGGGCCCACTGCGGCCAACTCTTGAGCACGATCGTCGCGATCCCAAAGGGACGGGCAGCAAGACCCGATGATGATCCGTTCGACTTCGTCCGCACCCATGCGGAGTGGCGGGCGCGCCGTCAGGTGCCGCTCGTGGCGTCTCTCCACGCTTACCGACTGGCGCACCGGACCTACTCGGAGCTGACCCAGGCGGCGCTTGCGGAGGAAGGACGAGCAGAGGATATCGTCCGGTCCCTGACGATGTTATCGACTTTTTGGATGCAGCTCTTCGACCACGTGGGCGCCGTCCTGGCCGAAGCGCACGCCGTTGAGGAGGGCATGATCATCGCGCAAGGCGCGCGCGGCTACGCGGCTCTCGTGGACGGGCTGCTGCGTGGCCAGCGGCCCACCGATCCGGAGGCTCAACGCCTTTGCGCGCTTTGCGGCATCCGGCCAGACATGGCCCTTGCGGTCGCGGTGGCGCGGCCTCACGGCGCAACCGACAGCGGGGTCGTCGAACGTGAGGTGGCGCTGAGGTCGTTCGTGCGTCTGATCGAGCAGGCGTTGTCGCCAGCGGCGTTCGGGCGCGTGATCGATATCCGCGGT
>DATGKF010000037.1:0-18549 GCA_035294785.1 Caulobacteraceae bacterium
GTTCCACGGCCCGTGGCCGGGGGCGGTGGTCATTGTGTCTGACCACATGGTCAGCTTGCGCCGCTCCTCGAAGGGGAAGTCGAAGAGCGTCGCCAGCGTCATGGTGGTCAGCTCTTTGGAGACCAGGTCCACCCAGTCGAAGGGCTCGCCGATCGGCAAGGAATCGAGGATGAGGCCGGCCCGCTCGCGGATCACCGGCGCCATCTGCATCAGCTGCGCGGGCGCCACCGCCGGGCTGACGGTCTTGCGCTGGATGTCGTGGCCGGGCGGATCCATGTTGATGAAGCTGTTGGAGTCGTCGCTGGTCTCGCGCTCGATGAAGGCGTCGGCCGGCAACACGCTGCGCTTGGGCGAAAGGCCGATGCCCTTGGCGGAGGAGAACACCTGGTGATTGGTGTCGATCTCCATGATGTCGTTGTACTTTGTGACCGACCAGAAGGCGCCGTAGTTCGAATCCGGCGTCCAGTGCACCGGGTCTTCCGCCCGCAGCCGCTCGAAGTAGGCCCAGTGCGCATCGTCGCGGAACGCCGACGCCCAGGCCGGGTTCAGCGTCTCGATCGGGGTTTCGTAAGCGCGCCGACGGGCGAGCGCCCGCGCCTCGCTCAACACATCCGTCACGCCATCGGCCATGGTGCACGCCTCGCTGCTCGAACGCCCAGGTGATCACTGTTCCACAATTCCGCCCGCCAGCCAAAGCCTCCGGCCGCGAAAAGCCCATGGCGTCCGGGCGGCTCGGGGCGCTAAGGACGGCGCCATGCAGGCCATCGACGGCGCACGCGCCCACCTCCGCGGCATGTCGCTGGAGAACATCTCCAGCATCGCCGTCGGGCGGCTGGGCGACCCCGACATCATCCCGCTCTGGTTCGGCGAGGGCGATGTCAGAACGCCGGCCTTCATCGGCGAGGCGCTGGCGCGGGCGATCGCGGCCGGCCAGGTCTTCTATACCCACCAGAACGGCATCCCCGAGCTGCGCGAGACGCTGGGCGCCTACCTGAGCGGCCTTGGCGCAAAGCCCGTCACGCCGGACCGCATCACCGTCACCGCCAGCGGCATGAACGCCATCATGCTGGCGCTGATGCTGGCGGCCGAGGTCGGCGACAACGTCATCGCCGTCGATCCGGTGTGGCCGAACGCCGGCGGTATGGCCGACGTGCTGGGCGCCGAAGTGCGCTCGGTGCGGATGGACCTGGGCGGCGACGGCTGGTCGCTCGATCCGGACCGGCTGGCCGCCGCCATCGACGATCGCACCCGCGCGGTCTTCTTCGCCTCGCCCGGCAACCCGACCGGCGCGATGATCCCGATCGAGACGCAGGCGCGCATGCTCGAGATCTGCCGGGCCCGCGGCGTCTGGCTGATCGCCGACGAGGTCTACAACCGCCTGGCGTTCGGTCTGAACGCCGCGCCGACCATCCTCGACATCGCCGAGCCTGAAGACCGGCTGATCGTGGTCAACAGCTTCTCCAAGTCCTGGGCGATGAGCGGCTGGCGGCTCGGCTGGATGGTGCATCCGCCCTCCGTCGGCCCGACGCTGGCGATGATGACCCAGTACAGCACCAGCGGCGTCACCACCTTCATTCAGCACGCCGGCGTCGCCGCGATCCGCGAGGGCGAGCCGTTCGTCGCCTGGATGCGCGGCTATTGCGAGGACGGCATGCGCATCGTCTGCGACGCGCTTCAGGCCAGCCCGCGCGTCAGGCTCGCGGCCCGGCCGGCGGCCGGCATGTACGCCTACTTCCAGGTCGACGGCATGCCGCAGTCGCGCCAGGCCTGCATCGACATCCTCGCCGCCACCGGCGTCGGCCTCGCCCCCGGCGTCTTCTTTGGACCAGGCTCGGAGAGCTTCCTGCGCGCCTGCGTCTGCCGCGCCCCTGATGGGCTCGCCGAAGCCATGCGCCGGCTCGCGCCGGCCCTCGCATAGCGCGGCGTCGCCAAACAGGCCGGCGCAAGGCCGGCCGATACCGTCCGTAGACGGCGTAACCGTCGGAAAACTGTCGTTGGATCGATACTGAAAGTTCACTCGCCACCCGCCGGCGCCGTCGGCAAGACGGCGTTGGGGACGGTCATCTCTGACCGAAGGGGCGGTGGGAATCCTGGATCGAAGCTGAGCCCTATCCTCGTCGACGATGGCGCCTGGGCCCGTTCCGGCAGGCCCAGGCAGGGGGATTCAGATGAACAGCAGACGCAACCTTTGGCTTGCGGGGGCCGCGCTCGCGCTGGTCCCGGCGCTCGTCGCCGGCTCAGCTTCGGCGGCCGACAAGGATCAGAACGGCGCGAACACCGGCGGCGAGGGCGTCGAAGCCGCGGATGTGATCGTGCGCGCCGAGGCCAGCCCGGCGGCCGCCGCGGCGCCCACCAAGGCCTCGATCGACGAGACCCAGCCGGAGTCGATCATCAGCCATCGGTTCATCGAGCAGGTGACGCCGGAGACCGGTGGATGGACGACAGTGGTGCTGATCGCGCCCAGCGTCTCCGGGATCAATTCGAACGGCGGCAATGTCGGCGACTACAACATCGTCCGCATGCGTGGCTTTCAGGACGGCCAGTTCAACGTCACCTACGACGGGATCTCCTTCGCCGACACCAACGACCCAACCCACCACGGCGCCGACTACTGGCCGGCCTCGACGATCGGATCGGCGATCATCGACCGGGGCCCCGGCGCGGCAGGCGACCTCGGGCAGGCGAACTTCGGCGGCGCGCTCCACTACTTCTCGCCCGGGGTGAGCGAAACGCGCGGCGTCGTGCAGAAGCTGACGGTCGGCACCTTCGACACGGTCGCGGCCGTCACCACGCTCAGCACCGGCGACATCAGCCAGCTCGGCGGCGGCCGGCTGCTGCTGAACTTCGACGAGCGGGCTTCGGCCGGCGAACTCAGCCACTCCGGCGGCTACCACGAGAACCAGCTGGCCAAATTCGTGCTGCCGCTGGGCTCGCGCGGGGAGCTGACCCTGTTCGCCGATCACCAGTGGACCCGGTTCAACTTCCCCGATTCGAACGGTCCGGGCGAGACGCTGCAGCAGGTGCAGCTGTATGGGAAAAACTTCCAGCTCACCAACATCCCGGACGAATTCTACTACAAGTTCAACTATGAGCGGAAAAGCACCGACTTCGAGTACATCGATCTGAAGTATCGGTTCACCGACGCCCTCTCGATCGAAGACCAGCCGTACGTCTACGCCTACCGGAACCAGACCAAGTCGACGAACGACAACTCCGGCATCATCGGCGGACCCAACACCTCGCCGCCCATGGCCGCCGGCGCCAATCCGAACGACATCGGCGGCTACGACAAGCTCAACGCCTATCGGGTTTTCGGCGACGTCCTGCGCCTGAACCAGCATTGGTCGTTCGGCGAGTTGCGCATCGGCGGGATCATCGAGTCCTCCGCCACCCAGCGGCACAATTGCTTCCAGGACTTCACGACCGGCTCATCGCCTGACTTCAAGTTCAAGCCGCCGAAGTTCCCCTTCACGACCAACTGCAAGCTCCTGGAGGAGTCCGACTGGCTGCAATGGCAGGGCTTCGCCGATTTCGACTGGTACGTGACCGACAAGCTGCGCATCTCGCCGGGCTTCAAGTACGTGGACTTCAAGCGCGACGTGAGCGCGATCGACGAGAACGTCGGCGGAGGGTCGAAGAACCAGGGGCTGACGGCGACGAACACCTACCGCAGCCCGCTCTACTTCCTGACCGCGAACTACAAGGTCATGCCTTACTGGGCGATCTACGCCCAGTTCGCGACCAGCTTCCTCACCCCCTCGCTCTCGACGCTCTACGTCACGGGGGCGAGCCTCCAGCACCTGCAGCCCGAGACGACGACGAACTACCAGCTGGGCACGGTCTACACGCGGGGCAACCTGACCTTCGACGCCGACGTCTACGACATCGAAGCGAAGAATCTGAACGTCCCCTGCATCGTGCCGGGAACGCCGCCGCAGGCCGCCTTCTGCAACGTGGGCAGCGGGACCTACATCGGCGTCGAGGGCGAGGCCGCCTTCGTGATCGCGCCCGGGCTGACGCTGTTCGCCAACGGGTCGCTGAACCGCGCCGTGCAGGCGCCGACGGCCCCCAACCCGGGCGCCGGCATCGGCGCCAGCAAGGGCGGCGAGTTGGCCAACGCGCCGCAGTGGACGGACGCCGTCGGCGTGATCTACGGGCGCGGCCCGTGGGAGGGATCGGTGACCTACAAGCAGGTCGGCCGCTTCAAGAGCACCGATGGGCCGGTGTTCCCCGGCTACGACACCGTCGACGCCTCGCTCGGCTACGACTTCGGGCGCTTCATCGCCAAGGTGCAGGCCTTCAACCTGGCGGACCGGCGGCCGGTGACCGGGCTCGCGTCGGGCTTCTTCACCTTCGAGGCCGGGCGGCAGGTCGAGGTGACGCTGATCGGCAAGTTCTAGCGCGCCCGCTGGCGCCGGCCTCTCGCCTCGGGACGGGCGAGAGGCCGCGCTCGCACGTCAGCCCATCCGGTGCAGGGCGCAGATCTTGTTGCCGTCCGGATCGCGCAGGTAGGCGAGATAGAGGCCGCTGCCCTCGCGCACGCCCGGCGGGTCCTCGATCGCCGTCCCGCCGGCCGCGACGCCGGCCGCATGCCAGGCGTCGGCCTTCTCCGGGGAGGCGGCGGCGAAGCCGATGGTGCCGCCGTTCGCGGACGTCGCCGGCTCGCCGTCGATCGGCTGCGTGACGCAGAAGACCCCGGTCGGCATGCGGTAGAACACGCGGCGGTCGCCGTCGATCCGGCCCGGCGGCACGTCCAGCGTTCCCAGCACCGCGTCATAGAAGGCCTTCGCCCGGTTGACGTCGTTGGTGCCGATCATGATGTGCGAAAACATTCTCTCTCATCCTCCTTGCCGACGGTGGCTGGCCCTTGACGCACATGGGGGAAGATCGCGCCGCTGGCAATGCCGGCCGGAGCGCGGGCGCTTACGCCAGCAGCGCCGGCGCGGCGTTGGCCGTCGTCAGGCGGCGGTGGGCGACGAGGATGTAGGCCGCCGTCGCCGCATAGAACAGGAAGCGCAGGGGCGGCTCGCCCTGCAGGGTCGTGGCCGCGGCGGCGACGGCGTAGACGATCAGCAGCGCCGCGGCGGCGGCGACTTGGAGCCGGTCGAAGAGGAAGGCGGCGATGGCGGCGATCTCGATGCCGGCCAGCCATGGGGCGAGCGGCTCGTGCTGACCTTCGCCGGTGATGAACACCTGCGCGCTCGCCCAGGCGATGAAGGCGCAATAGCTCCAGCGCAACAGCCGCAGCGCCCAGGCGTCGCTCATCGCGCCGGCTCGGGCAGCAGGAACGTCTGGCGGGCGAGCGGCGAGCCCAGCCGCTCCGGGGCGTACCAGCGCCTGAGGATGGTCTTGTCCGCAAGGTCCGGATTGTCGCGCGCGAACGGCTCGAACGCGCGATGGCCGCCGCTGGCGCGGCGCTCGGCGATCAGGGCCAGGAACGCGAGCGTGATGGTCTCGTGATACGCACCAGGCGCGCCGGCGCGGGCGGCGATGGCCCTCAGCCCGGTCGACAGCCGCGCCGCGGCCTGCGGAAAGTCATGCCGCTGCAACAGGTCGAAGCCCACGCGCAGGTGATCGGCGTGGCGGAAGGCACGGTTGTCGATGTGGCCGCCGAGGAAGGCGTCGACCAGCGCTTCAGACATCGCCGCCGCTCTCCTCGCTGAGCGCGTGGGCGTCCTTGGCCGTGAGCGTGAGCCCGTAGACGGCCTTCAACTGCCCGATCTGCTTCAGCGTCTCCTCGCTGAAGGGCGCCTGTCCCTCGAACGCGTGCAGCACGATCCCCTCCAGCAGGTCGCCGAGCGACAGGTCGAGATATTCCGCCAGCGCCTTCAGCACCTTCAGCGTCCGCCGCTCGATGCGGACGCCCGTCTGCACGCGTTCGATCGTAATCATGTACCCGTGTACCACGGTACCGATCGACGTTCAAGCGCGCTCGCGGGGGCGCCTACCGCAGGGCCTGCTCCAGGTCGGCGATGAGGTCGTCGGCGGCTTCGACGCCGACCGAGAGGCGGACGAGGGAGTCGGCGATGCCGATACGCTCGCGCGCGGCGGCGGGAATCGATGCGTGGGTCATGATCGCCGGATGCTCGATCAGGCTCTCGACGCCGCCGAGGCTCTCGGCCAGCGTGAAGAGCTGCGTGCGCTCCAGCATCCGCCGCGTGCCGGCGAGATCGCGGTCGAGGATCGCGGTGACCATGCCGCCGAACCCGCTCATCTGGCGCATCGCCAGGGCGTGTTGCGGATGGCTGGCGAGGCCGGGGTAGATCACCCGCGACACCGCCGCCTGGCCCTCCAGCCAGCGGGCGACGGCGAGGCCGTTTTCGCAGTGCCGCTGCATTCGAAGCGCCAGCGTCTTGACCCCGCGCAGCGTGAGGAAGCTGTCGAACGGCGAGGCGACCGCGCCGACCGCGTTCTGCAGGAACGTCAGCTGTTCGCCGAGCGCGGCGTTCTCGCCGACCACGAGCGCGCCGCCGACGATGTCCGAATGCCCGCCGATGTACTTCGTGGTCGAGTGCATGACGACGTCGAAGCCCAGCTCCAGCGGGCGTTGCACGTAAGGGCTGGCGAAGGTGTTGTCGGCGGCGGCGATCAGGCCGCGCGCCTTGGCCAGCGCCGCGATCGCTTCGAGATCGGCCAGCCGCAGCATCGGGTTGGTCGGCGTCTCCGCCCAGATCAGCCGCGTCTTGGGCGTGATCGCCGCTTCGATCGCGGCCACATCGCTCATGTCGACGAAGCTGAAGTCGAGGCCGGCCGAGCGCCGGCGTACGCCCTCGAACAGGCGGTAAGAGCCGCCGTAGAGGTCTTCGCTGGCGATCACATGCTCGCCGGCGGTCAGCGTCTCCAGCAGGGTGGCGATGGCGGCGAGGCCGGAGGCGAAGGCGAAGCCTTTCGTCCCGCTCTCCAGGTCCGCCAGGGCCCGCTCGAGCGCGAAACGGGTGGGGTTCTGGCTGCGCGAATACTCAAAGCCCTGGTGGACGCCGGGCGAGGCCTGAGCGTAGGTCGATGTCGCGTAGATCGGCGTCATCACGGCGCCGGTCAGCGGGTCGTGCTCCTGGCCGCCGTGAATGGCGCGGGTGGCGAAGTCGAGCCGGTTCTTCGGCGGCTCGCTCACCGAGCACGCCGCAGATAGTTGATCAGGTCGATACGGGTGATCAGGCCCAGGAACTCCTTGCCCTCCATCACGATCGCCACCTCGTCGCGTTCGAAGATCGGCAGCAGCGCGTCCAGCGACTGGCCGGCCTGCAGCGTGCGCAGCTTGGCGGTCATCGCCGCCGAAACCGGCTGGCCGAAGCGCGCCTCCGTGCGGCGATCCTCGACCGCCTCCAGAAGGTCGCTCTCGTCGATCAGGCCGATCAGGCGCCCGTCGTCCAGCACCGGCAGCTGGCTGACGTCCGTCTGCCGCATGCGGTTGTAGGCGGTGAGCAGCGTGTCGCCGGGCCCGACGGTCACCGCATCGCCGGCGGTGCGGGCGATCAGGTCGCGCAGGTCGCCGTGCAGTTCGCGGTCCATCAGCCCCTGCTCGGCAACCCAGCTGTCGTTGTATACCTTCGAGAGGTAGCGGGAGCCGGTGTCGCAGACGAGCGTGACCACCCGCTTCGGCGTGGTCTGCTCGCGGCAATAGCGGAGCGCGCCGGCCAGCAGCGTGCCCGACGACGAGCCGCCGAGGATGCCGGCCCGGGTCAGCAGCAGGCGCGCGGCGGCGATGCTGTCGGTGTCCGAGATCTCGTAGGCGGCCTTCACGAACGAGAGGTCGCAGTTCTTCGGCACGAAGTCCTCGCCGATGCCTTCCACCACCCAGGACCCCGGTTCGATCCGCTCGCCGCGCAACACCAGCGGCGCCAGCACCGAGCCGACCGGGTCGGCCAGCACCATCTCGGTCGTGGGCGACGCCTTCGCGAAGAATCGGCCAAGGCCGGTCAGCGTGCCGCCCGAGCCGACGCCGACGACCACCGCGTCCACCGCGCCCTCCATCTGCTCGAGGATCTCCGGGCCGGTCGTCGTCTCGTGCGCGGCGGGGTTGGCCGGGTTCTCGAACTGGTTGACGTAGAAGGCGTTCGGCTGCGCGGCGGCCAGCGCCATCGCCATGTCCTGGTAGTACTCCGGGTGGCCCTTGCCGACGTCGGAGCGGGTGATGCGCACGTCGACGCCCATGGCGCGCAGGTGCTGGATCTTCTCCCGCGCCATCTTGTCCGGCACCACGAGCAGGAGCCTGTAGCCCTTCATCAGACCGACCTGAGCCAGCCCAAGGCCGGTGTTTCCGGCCGTCGCCTCCACCAGCGCGCCGCCCGGCTTGAGCGACCCGTCGGCCTCCGCCGCCTCGATCATCGAGCGGGCGATGCGGTCCTTGATCGACCCGCCGGGGTTGGCGTTCTCGAGCTTCACGAACAGGCGGCACGGTCCGGTGTCGAAGCCCGCCAGCTCCACCATCGGCGTCCTGCCGATCAGCGCCAGCACCGAACCGACAGCCGGCGGCGTCGCGATCTCGGCCGAGCGCAAGCTCATCGCCTCTGAAGCCTTCCCGGGTCGTCCGTACGCCACACTAACGCAGCGGGGCTTGAGTCGCTTCAGCAAACCCCAAAGCGGGTGATCAGGCCGCCGCTTGCGGTCCGCGCACCAGGCGGCCGGGAAGGGCGCCGGTCGGCTCGCCGCCGCGGGCGACGATCGCGCCGGAGACGATCAGCGCCTCGTAGCCTTCCGCGTCCTGGGTGATGCGCCGCCCGCCCGCCGGCAGGTCGTAGAGCACATGCGGTTTGGCCAGGCGCACCTTGTCGTGGTCGATGACGTTCAGGTCGGCCTTGCGCCCCACCTTCAGCGCGCCGCGGTCGTTCAGGCCCACGGTCTCGGCGGGGTCCAGCGTCAGCGCCTTCACCGCCTGCTCGATCGAGAGCCGCGCGCCGTCCCGCTCGCGCGCCCAGTGCTGCAAGACGAAGGTCGGATAGCTGGAATCGCAGATCATCCCATAGTGGGCGCCGCCGTCGCCGAGGCCGAGCACGCTGTTCGGGTCAGTGATCAGCGCATGGATGGGGTCCAGCGAGTGGCTGCCGTAGTTGGCCAGCGCCGTCAGCAGCAGGCCGTGGCCGTCGTCCTCCATCAGGAGGTCGTAGGCGAGCTCGGTCGGCTCGACGCCCATCGCCGCCGCCCGCGCCGAGAGCGAATCCGCCGCGGTCGGCTCGTAGTTGGGCGGATCGCCCAGCGGATACATGAAGTCGAAGCGCCGCCCCATCCGCGCCAGCGGGATGATCGCCTGCCCGGGCTCCTCCATCAGCAGCCGCGCGCGCATGGTCGGGTCGCGCAGCGCGGCGATCCGCTCGACGAACGGCAGCTTGGCCAGCGGCTGGTAGCTGGGGCAAAGGCTGAACGGGTTCACCGAAAGGTCGAAGCCCAGAACGACGCCGATCGGGCGCGGATAGACCTGGGCGCGGATGCGCGGCCCCTTCGCGTTCGCCTCGGCCAGGTGCTTCATCACATCGCGGAAGGCGTTCGGATTGTCGTTCGCCTGCGCCATCGAGAAGCTGGCCGGCCGTCCGCTCGCCCGCGTCAGGCGCGACAGCATGTCGATCTCGTCCTCGAAGGTGCGGCCGGATTCGCCGAACACCGCCTGCAGCACGCCCTTGCCGCTATCCTTCAGCGCCATCGCAATGGCGGCCAGCTCGCCCTCCGCCGCCTGGAAGGTCGGGATGGCGTCGCCCTGGCCAGTCTTGTGGATGACGAGGCGCGAGGTCGCGAAGCCCAGCGCGCCGGCGGCCATCGCCTCGCGCACCACGGCCTGCATCTTTTCCAGGTCGTCCGCCGTCGCCGGCTCGCGGTCGGCGCCGCGCTGGCCCATCACGTAGACGCGCACGGCCGAGTGCGGGATCTGCGAGGCGAAGTCGATGTCGTGCGGCCGCTTCTCGATGGCGTTCAGGTATTCCGGGTAGGTTTCCCAGTCCCAGCTCAGGCCCTCGGTCATCACCACCTCGGGGATATCCTCGACGCCCTCCATGACGCTGACCAGGAGGTCGTGGTGCTCCGGCCGGCACGGCGCGAAGCCGACGCCGCAGTTGCCGCCAACCGCCGTCGTCACCCCGTGCGAGGACGAGGGCGCCAGCCGATCCGACCACACCGCCTGGCCGTCGTAGTGGGTGTGGATATCGACGAACCCGGGCGTCACCAGCTTGCCGCGCGCGTCGATCTCCTCGGCGCCGCGCCCGTCCACCGTGCCGATGGCGGTGATCCGCCCATCGTCGACGGCGATGTCGCCCTCGAACCGCTCGCTCCCCGTGCCATCGACGACGACGCCGTTGCGGATGACGAGATCATAGGCGTGGGGCATGGCGGGCGGCCTCGTGAAAGCACAGGTCGGACATCGTTCGCCGGCCGCCGCGCGGCGTCAATGGTGTCTCGGCGGCAGCCGTGGCGAGCGACCCCGCGGGCCAGGCGCGCCGAAGCCCGATTGCATCCTTTCGCAAACGCTTCGCGTTTCCCTTTCGAACGAAGGGAGGGGGTCGGCAAACTCCAAGAGGAAATGTCAGACATGCGTAGGACTTCGATCTTCCTGCTGGCCGCGGCCGCCAGCGTTGCGCTCGCCGGTTCGGCCAGCGCCCAATTGCTCGGCGGCGCTGTCGGCGGCGCGACCGGGGCCGTCGGCGGCGCCGTGGGCGGCCTCGGCGGCGCGACCGGCTCGGCCACAGTGAGCGGCATGGGCCAGGTCAGCCAGCCCGACACATCCGGTGCCACCGACGCGGCGTCCGGCGCGACGAGCCAGGTTCGCCATCGGGTGAACAACGCCGCGACCCGCGCGCGCAACACCGCCAGCCACACGGCCTCATCGGCGGACTCCGCCGCGACCAACGCGGCCGCCACCGTGGGCGGCCAGGCGTCCGGCGCGGCCGGCGCCTCCGGCTCCGCCAACGTTTCGGGCAGCGGTGCGAGCGCCAACGGGTCGGCGAACGGGTCGGCCCACGGGTCGGCGGCCGGCGCCACCGGCTCGGCGAGCGGCGGCGCAAACGGCGGCGTCTCGATCCCCTAGAGGCGTGCTAGAACAAGCGCTCGGTCCACAGCGCGGCGAGCCGCGGGTCGGCCTCGACGCGGTCGATGACGGCGGCCATGCGCGGCGCGATCTCGCGGAAGGCGGCGCGGCCAGGGCCGAAGGTTGAGGTGACGGTCACGTAGAGGTCGAGGGCCGAGATGTCATCGCCCAGCATGTAACGGCCGGGCGCGAGTTCACCGTCCATGTAGCGCCAGCAGAACAGCCGCCGCTCGGCCGTCCGCTGCATGATCATCGCCTCGTGCGCCTTGTCGGCGGCGAGGCGGCTCGGGTCGTCGCGAACCCAGACCAGGGCGTAGATCTGCGCCGAGACGAACACCATCCAGCGCAGGAAGGCGGCGCGGGCCGCATCGCCCACCGGCGGTGAGAGCCGCGCCTCGGGATGGGCGTCGGCGATGTGGATCAGGATGGCGGCGCTCTCGGTCATCAGCGCGCCTGAGGGCAGGCGCACCACAGGAACCTGGCCCATGGCGCTGCCGGCCGGATGGTCGTCGCCGGGCCCGCGCTCGACCACGCGGTAGGGGGCGCCGATCAGCGTCAGCGCCGCCTCGATCGGCACCGAGCCGGTGCGCCGGCGGCCATAGATCACGTACTCGTCGCTCATCCCCGGATCCTCCATCGGGCGCGCGCCGCCATCATGCCGCGGTCGACGCCGCAAACATGGCGGCAGCGTCTTGGCTGAGCCCGATCGCCGCGCCTGACCAAAGCGTCATGTGCGGCGGTCGAAACTGATGGCATAACGCTCAAAACCGCTCGTCCGCGCGCGGGAACCCTGGGGGTCAAGCGTCAGAGCCATGTCAGCCGAAACCGCGCCCCCCGTCGCCCAGCCCGCACCGGACGCCGGCCAGAACCGCGCGGAGCTGCGCCGCACAAAATTGCGCCTCCCGCTCGTCGCCGCCTACGGGACCGGGACCATCGTCGACGGCGTGGTGAGCGGCTCGCTCGGGCTCTATCTCTTCTTCTACGTCACGCAGGTCTGCGGGCTGTCCAACTCGCTGGCCGGACTTTCGGTCTTTCTCGGCCTGATCATCGACTCCATGGTCGATCCGATCGTCGGATCGCTCTCCGACAACACCCAATCACGCCTCGGCCGCCGGCATCCGTTCATGTTCGCCGCCGCGATCCCGCTGGCGATCCTGCTCGGAGTGATCTTCTCGATCCCCGCCGGCGTGAGCGGCTGGACCCTGTTCGCCTTCGTGACCGGCGTGACCCTCCTGCTCCGCATCTGCCATTCCTTCTTCAACCTGCCTTACATCGCGCTCGGGGCGGAGCTCTCAGACGACTACGACGAGCGCACGGTCGTCGTCGCATCCCGCTTTCTCGCCAGCCCCGTTGGCGTCATCGCGCCGATCGCCTTCGGCACGGCGACGATCCTCTTTGGGGCGCGCGCAGCGGTGCGGGCCAACTACGTCCCGATGGGCTGGTCGCTGGCCGGCATCGTGGTCGTGGTCGCCGCGATCACCACCTTCGGCACCCTGCCGGCGCTCAAGCGTCTGCACCGAGTCAAGCCGAGAGAGGGCTCGGCGGTCGGGCGGGTGCTTGTCGACGTCGCCGAGATCTTCAAGAACCGCTCGTTCGTCTCGCTGTTCGGCTGCCTGATCCTCATCTTCACCGCCGCCGGCGTCGCCAGCGTGCTCGGGCTGCATGCCTTGAAGTTCTTCTGGGCGGTGCCGCCGGCCGTCATCCCGGCGGTGCAGCTGGCCCCCATCGCCGGCATCCTCATCGGCTCGGTGGTGTCGCTCATCTTCGTCCCCAAGCTCGAGAAACGGACGGTGGTGACCGTCGGCCTCGTCCTCTTCGCCGTCCTGCAGGCGTGGCTGCCGCTCCTGCGGATCGCCGGCTTGCTGCCGCCGAACGGCCCTTTGGTCTACGGGCTGCTGATGGGCAACGCGGCGCTGGTCGTCTTCGTCACGACCGGCGTCTCGATCGCCTTCCAGTCGGCCATGGCCGACGCCGCCGACGAGCACGAGTTTCACTTCGGCACCCGCCGTGAAGGCCTCTACTTCGCGGGCTTGAACTTCTCGGTCAAAGCCGCGTTCGGCGTCGGCAGCCTCATCGCCGGGATCGGGCTCGATCTGATCCACTTCCCGACCGCGATCGCCTCCCACCCCGACGCCCTCAAGCACATGGGGGCGGACACCATCCGCAACCTCGGCCTTCTCTACGGGCCCGGCCCCGCGCTGATCACGGTGGTCTCGGTGCTGATCTTCGTCACCTACCGGCTGACCAAGGCGCAGCACGCGGTCATCCAGACCGAGCTCGACGCCCGCCGCGCGGCGGCTGAGAACATTTGAGCCCCTTGCCAAGCTCGGGCGGCGGGCCCAGCTTGGCCGCATAGCGACGCGTTGCGGGCCCTGTGCGCCCCATCGCCGGCGCGAAGGAGAACGGCCATGCCGACAAACGCCGCGTCGGGCGCAGGCCCCGACGCCATCATCCAACCCCTCATCATCGACTTCCTGCACTGGCTGGACGCCGAGCCGCGCGCCTACGCCGAGGTGATGGACGTCTGGCGCACCTCCTGCCCCAGGCTCACGGTCTGGGAAGACGCCGTCGACGGCGGCCTCATCGAGCGGCGGCGCACCGAGGCGGGCGCCATCGTCGTCCTGACGCCGACAGGCCGGCTGACCCTTCGCGCCGCCTACTAAACGACGTCATCCCCCGCTGGAGCGGAGCGGAATGCGGGGGACCCATGCACACCGGATCGATCACGTGTTCATGGGTGGCCCGAACAAGCCGGGCCATGACGGCGAGAGTCAGGCGATCGCCGTCGTCTGTTTCGCCACCGCGCCGCGCGCCATCACGAAGGCGACGCGCTCGAGCTCGGTGACGTCGGTGAGCGGGTCGCCGGCGACGGCGATGATGTCGGCCGCCTTGCTGGGCGCGATCGAGCCGATCAGCTCGGAGCGGTCCAGGAGTTCGGATGCGGTCACCGTCGCCGCCTTGATGGCGTCGGCCGGGCTCATGCCGCACTCGACCATGTAGGCGAACTCGCGGGCGTTCTTGCCATGCGGGCCGACGCCCATGTCGGTGCCGAAGCTGATCTTCACGCCGGCGCGGTAGGACTTCATCAGCGCGGTCTTGATCTGGTCGCCGACCTGGAAGGCCTTCTCCGCCTGCGCCGGCGACATGATCCCGCCGGTCTTCGCCATTTCCAGCGCGGTCATGCCGGCGATGATGGTCGGGGTGTGGAAGGCGCCGGCGGCGAGGAAGAGGTCGATCGACTCATCGGTCAGGAAGCTGCCGTGCTCGATCGAGTCGATGCCGGCCTTCAGCGCCGCGTCGATGCCGGCCGTCCCGTGCGCGTGGGCGGAGATGCGCCGGCCGAGGTGATGGGCGGTCTCGACCAGCGTCTCGATCTCGGCGGTGGTGAACTGCTGGTCGATGCCGGCGGCGATGTTCGAGAGCACGCCGCCGGTGGCGACGATCTTGATGGCGTCGGCGCCCATGGCGACCTGGCGGCGGACGGCGCGGCGGCAATCGTCCGGTCCGTCGCAGACGCCGAGCCCCGACTGTACGCAGGCGCAGATGTCGCGCCGGAAGCCATAGACCTGGCCGTGGCCGCCGGTGGGCGAGAGGATGCAGCCAACCGCCAGCACGCGCGGGCCGGGGACCTTGCCCTCGGCGATCGCGTCGCGCAGCGCGAAGATCACCTCCGGCTTCTGCGCGCCCAGATCGCGAACGGTTGTGAAGCCGGCCTCCAGCGTCAGCCGCGCACGATGAGCGGCGTCCAGCCCGATCTTCGGGTCCGAGTCTTCAACGAGCCCGATCCGGTGGTTCGGCCCGAACTGCATGGTCAGGTGCACGTGGCCGTCGATCAGGCCGGGCAGGACGAAGCTGTCCTTCAGGTCGACCAAAGCCGCCCCCTCGGGCGCATCGATAAAGCCGTCGGCGATCGCGGCGATGCGATCGCCCGCGACGCGGATGCTCTGCCGCGTCTTCGCCGGCTGGCCGGGCTCGGCGAGCAGCGTTCCGGCGTGGATGATGGTTTCGACCATGACCGGGGTTCTAGACCGGCCGGCGCGCGAAGCCCACGACGAAGGCGGCCGCACGCGCTAAGCTTGGCCGTGCGGATCGAAACGGGGATGAACCTATGAAAGCTTTGATCTTGGGCTTGGGCCTCGCGCTGGTCGGCGGCGCGGCGTTCGCCGATGCGCTCGGCGACTTCAACGCCGGCGTCGCCGCGATCGCGCGGCATGATGCGGCGGAGGCCGTCCGGCTCTTCACCGCTGCGCTGGACTCCGGGCAGCTGACCTCCGGCGACCGCGAGATCGCCTACGCCCGGCGCGCCGACGCCGAGCTGCAGCTTGGGCGAAAGACAGACGCGCTCGCCGACGCGCAGGCAGCGCTGGCGCTCGCGCCGGGCGACGCCGAGGCGGCTCTGGTGCGCGACCGCGCAGCCGCGCTCGACACGCCCGCGCCGCACGGTCCCACCATCAACGCCGACACCCGGCTGAACGCGGCCGTCGCCGCACGGAACGCCGCCGTCGAAGCGCAGGCCGCCGCGGCGCAGGCGAACTATCAGGCGGCGCTCGCCGCCAACGCCGCGCAGAAGGCGGCGCAGGACCAAGCCTACGCCGCGCAGATGGCCGCTTATCAGGCGGCTGTCGACAAGGCCAACGCCGCCCACGCCGCCTGGGCGGCCTGCAAGGCCGGCGATCGCAGCCAGTGCTCGAACCGCTAGGGCTCGCCCTATCATCCGCTAAGCATTTTCCTGATCGGCGCCGGCGGGGTGGTTTAATCGGCCTCGGTACCGCGGCGTTTGATGTGAAGTGTTCCTGTTCGGCGGGCAAACTGCGCTCGTGACTGGGCAGTTCCGTATTGTTGTTATTGTTGTTGGATTCCGGACAGGAGCCTTCACATTGAACGCCGCGGCGGCCGCCGTCGGCGCGGTTTTCGCGCGCCCTCAGGGCCGCCGCCGCGAGCGCCAGAGCGCGTAGCCGGCGAGCCCGATCAGGTTCCAGGCGGCGAAAAACAGCTTCGTCTTCAGCGGCAGGCTCCAGAACAGATAAAGGCAGCCGGCGATCGCCAGCGGCCCGACGATCCAGGCGAGCGGCGTGCGGTAGATGCGCGGCTCGTCTGGCGCGCGGCGGCGCATCACCAGCATGCAGGCCGAGACGGCGGTGAAAGCCGCCAGCGTGCCGGCGTTGGCCAGCGAGGCGATCTGGTCCAGCGGCGCGAGGCCAGCCAGGACGGCGACCACGACCGCGGTCGCCAGCGTCATCCGCACCGGCGATCCCGTTCGCGGATGCACTTTCGCCAGGCCGCGCGGCAAGAGGCCATCGCGGGCCATGACGAAAAAGATGCGGCTCTGCCCGTAGAGGAAGGCCAGGATCACCGTCGGCAGCGCGATCACCGCCGCCGCGCCGATGCCGATGGCCACGCCCGGCTGGCCGAGACCGCGCAGGATCAGCGCCAGCGGCTCGGGACTATGGGCGAACTTGCCCGCCGCCATGGCGCCGAGGGCGGCGGCGGCGACGGCGACGTAGATGGCGGTGCAGGCCAGCATCGATCCGATGATGCCGATGGGCAGGTCGCGGCCTGGATGCTTGGTCTCTTCGGCCGCGGTCGAGAGGGCGTCGAAGCCGTAGAAGGCGAAAAAGATGATGGCCGCCGCCGCCATCACGCCGTGCCGGACGCCGCCCACGTCGTGGCCGGCGAAGCCGTAGGGCATGAACGGGCGGAAGTTGGCCGCGTTGAAGTGCGGCGCCGCGACCGCCACGAACACCGCAAGCGCGGCGATCTTCACCGCCACCAGGACAGCGTTCACCGTCGCGCTCTCCCGCGCGCCCAGCATCAGAAGGCCGGCGACGACGGCGATGATGGCGATGGCCGGCAGGTTGATCAGCCCGCCGGCGTAGAGGCCGGCGCTCAAGGCTGCGGGCGGGTGCAGGCCAACCGCGTTCAGGAAGCCGACCGCATAGCCGGACCAGCCGACGGCGACGGCGCTCACCACCAGCGAGTATTCCAGGATCAGGCTCCAGCCGACGACCCAGGCGATGATCTCGCCCAGCACCACGTAGCTGTAGGTGTAGGCGCTGCCCGAGGCCGGGATCATCGTCGCCACCTCGGCGTAGGCCAGCGCCGCGCAGGCGCAGACCGCGCCGGCGATCAGGAACGAGGCGATCACCCCCGGCCCGGCCAGGTTCGCGCCCACGCCGATCAGCGTGTAGATGCCGGTGCCCACGATCGCCCCGACGCCGAGCGGGATCAGGTGCCACCAGCTGAGCGTGGCCTTCAGCCGATGGTCCGGGTGCAGCTCGTCGAGGGAAAGGGACTTGCGCGCAAAGAGGGACATGGCGGTCCGGCTCCGTCTTCGGCGGACACCTTTGAAGCGAAACGCCGGGCCTGTCCGCATCTTCCGGCGCTGCTGACACGCCGCGATCCGCGGGCGAATAGGATGGCGCGACGAGGAGGCCCGCCATGCGCAAGCCGGAGACGACGCCGAAGGTCCGCAGGAAGCCAGCCGCCGAGCAGGCCGCCGGCCGTTGTGTCTGCGGCGCCGTGCGGTTGGAAATCGACGTGCCCGCGGTCTGGGCCTGGCACGACCACTCGGCGGCCAGCCGGCATGCCCAGGGCGCGGCCTACGCGACCTACATCGGCAGCTGGAAGAGCCGCTTTCGCCTCACCGCCGGCGCCGAGTCCTTAAGCCGCTTCGAGGATCCGACCGCCGGGACCGCGCGCAGCTTCTGCGTCCATTGCGGGACGCCGGTCCTCTACGAGCGCGCGCGGGCGCCGAAGATAGTCAACATCCCGCGCGCCCTCTTTACAGCGCGGACCGGGCGCGAGCCGCGCTACCACATGTTCATGCACGAGCGCGCCGACTGGACCTGGGCGGGCGAGCCCCTGGTTCCGCTGAAGGGCTATCCCGGCGTGCTCTGGGAGCGGCCGAAACGCCGCAAGCGCCGCGCCCTCGACCCGATGTTCTGACGCCTCAAGGCGCGGCGCCCGTCCACTCCCAATGCCAGGGCTCGTAGACGTAGTTCACGAAGCCGAAGCGGCCGGCGTTGGCGACCAGCCAGCGGTAGGCGGCGCCGCGGCTCTGGTAGAGGCGGTTCGCATCGTCCGAGGAGTCGGCGGCGAAGCCTGGCGCCGCGCCCACGTAGAGATCGACGGCGAGGCCGGTTCTGTGGGCGGAGCACTCTGCCCGCACCAGGCCCTGGCAGTTCTGTTCGGCGGCGCAGCGGGCGGCGTCATCGGCCGGGTCGCGGAAGCCGGAGAAGACGGTGAGCAGCTTCGGGTCGGCGGCGATCGCCGCGTTCTCGGCCCGCGCGGCCGCGACCATGCGGCGAAGGGCGGCCAGCGCGTCGGCGCGCAGGCGGACCGGCTTGTCGGCGCGGCTTTCCTCCGGCGTCAGCGTCACGAGGTCGGCGGGAGGGTCGGGGCAGGCGGCGCCGCTCTCGCGCAATCGGACGAAAGGCCGCGCGTGCTGCCAGCTCGTCTTGATGGCGGCGAACGTGGTCGCATCGACGGCCCCGTGCGGGGTCAAGCCATGCGCGAACTGCCAGCGGGCGAGGGCGGCGGCG
>DATGKF010000038.1:0-68167 GCA_035294785.1 Caulobacteraceae bacterium
GCCGCGGTGATCCGCTCGGGCGAGCCCTTGAGCAGGCCGGGAAACACGCGCTCGAACTCGCCGGGATGCGGGGTCAGGACATCGTCCCGATCGAGCACCGAGAAGAGTTCGTCGGGATCGTCGCGGAAGGCGGTCAGCGCATCGGCGTCGATGACGATCGCCGCGCCCGTGCGCGCGAGGGCGAAGAGGTTGGACACGGTCGCCTCGTCCACGCCGGCCGCGGGGCCGATCACGGCGGCGTCGACGTCGGCGGCGGCGGTCTCGAGTTCGACGTCGGTGTCGAACGGCCGAAGCATGATCGCTTCGAGGTGGGCGGCGTTCACGAGCAGCGCGTCCGGCGGCGAGAACAGCGTCACCAGGCCAGCTCCGATCCTGAGGCCCGCTCGCGCCGAGAGCCGGGCCGCGCCGGTGCTCCACATCTCGCCGGAGACCACGATCAGCCGCCCGCGCGAATGCTTGTGCGAACTGGTGGACGGCCACGGAAAACGGGCGAGCCACAGGTCCGGGCCGTTCTCGAACAGGCGCGTCGGCCGGGGCGAGAGGCCGATATCGGCGACCACCACCTCGCCGCAGTGCGAGCGTCCAGGCTCGAGCACATGGGCGATCTTGCGGCGGTGGAAGGTGACGGTGAGAACGGCGTGCGGCGCGTAGCCGAGCGGCTTGCCCGTGTCGCCGGAGAGGCCGGATGGCAGGTCGATGGCGACCAGCGGCGCGGCGCTCGCCTCAGCCGTGCGCAACGCCTCCGCCGGCCCCGCCGCGAGCGGCTTGGAGAGGCCGGCGCCGAACAGGGCGTCGACCACCAGCTCCGCGGCGCCCGCATCGCCTGGGCGAAGCGGACCCACCGGGCCGTCCCAGGCCCTGGCGGCCTCGGCGGCGTCGCCCCTCAGCGCCTCGCGCTCACCCTCGAGCGCCACGGTCACGTCGAAGCCGGCGGCCTCGAGCGTCGCGGCGACGACGAACCCGTCGCCGCCGTTGTTCCCCGGCCCGCAGAGGACGAGCGTCTTGCGCGGCGTCCAGCGCGCCTGGATCGCCTCGGCGACCGCCGCGCCGGCGCGCTGCATCAGGGTGAAGCCCGGCGTTCCGGCCTCGACCGCCGCCCGATCCGCCGCGGCCATCTCCGCGACGGTGAGAATGTCGGCTGCGCTGGTCAAAGCACCTGGGTCTGGGCTTCCGGGCCGCGTTCGATGAGGCGAAGCTCGCCGTCTTCGACATCGAACACGGTGATCGAACAGTTGTCGGGGCGGAACGTCAGCACCTGGGTCTCTCCGGTGACGCAGGCGACGGCGGCGTTGATGGCGACGAAGTGGCTGAACACCGCGGTGTTTTCGTCGAGTTCCGCCAACGCGGCGCCGACAGCGGCCCGCCATGCGTCGTAGTCGATGTCGCCCTTCACGTCGCGCCAGTGACTTTGAAACGCTTGGCGGAGCCACGGGCCCCGCTCCTCCTCCGCCAACGCCGCCGGACTTGGGATCTCGCCGACGCGTGGCTCGATTTCGACCTGAACGCCGATCGCGTCGGCGAACGGCTCCGCGGTTTCACGGCAACGGCGGAGCGGCGAGGAGAGCACCCGAACGGGCCGCTCGCCGTCCGGCAGCGCCTTGAGCGTCTCGGCGGCCGCCCGCGCTTGGCGGTGGCCCGTCGGATCGAGACCGGGATCGGGGTCGGGGTCGGTCCCCCAGCCGCCGGTCGGTTTGCCGTGTCGGATCACGTAGAGGCGGGCCATCAGCGTCAGTCCGGAACGAAGAGGTTGTGCAGGCCATCGCCCGCGGGGCTCACGCGGCCGTTGCGGCCGACGGATTCGACCGCCTCGAGCCCGAGCAGCGTTGCTTCATCGTCGGGCGTGTTGGCGACAAAGCGATGACCGTTCGCGTCGCAGCCGATGACGATACCCATGCGCGGCCCCTCGCGGCGATGGACGACCGTGTAGGTCTCGATCGTTCCCGGGCCGTCGGGATGCTCGATCAGCGCCGGATGCGGCAACGCGTCGATCTGGCGCTGGATGACCGCCGGGTCCTCGCGTTCGAACGGCGCCTCGGGCGGATCGGTCGAGTAGATTCCGACCGACTGTTTGGTGAGGAACCAGCCATTGGCGGTGACCAGGGCTTTCGCGCCCCGCAGCTCCCGCAGCTTGCGCATCATCACCGCGACCGAGTGCATGGCGTAGTTGTTACCCGGCCCGCCCGCGTACGGCAGCCCGCCGGTGACTGTGAGCCCGCGCGGGTCGTCGAGCGGCAGGCCGAGCTCCGCGGCCGCGATCTCCACCGCGACCGGGAAGCAGGAATAGAGATCGATGAAGTCGATCTCGTCGAGGCTGGCGCCGGCCATGTCCAACGCCCGCTGACCCGTCAGGCGGATCGCCGGGCTGGAGTGATAGTTCTGCCGCTCGAGCGTGAACCAGAGATCGTGCGCGTCTGCGCAGCCGTGCAGAAAGACGAAGCGGTCCTCGGGCACGCCCAACTCCCGCGCGGTCTTCACGTTGGTGATCAGCACGCCCGCGGACTGGTCGACCTCCATGATGGCGTTCAGGTATTTCGGGTAAGGAAATCCTACCATGCGGTTCCGGTCATTGACGGTGACCAGCTCCTCGGGCGAGCGCTCGACGCGGAACCAGGCGTCAGGGTTTGCCGCGGCGACCTTTGTGAAGGGCGCGAAGAGCTCGCCCAGCCGCCGTTGGTGCTCGGACACGCTGCGGCCGAGGTGCGCGCGCAACGCGTTCTCGAACAACGGATAGCTATTGACCGGCACGTGCAGCCAATGCGCCGTTTCCAGAGGCGAGGCGCCCGGCCGCCCGTCGCCGAACCGGTCGGGTTCAGGAGCCCCGGGATCGGTTTCGTAGTCGTCGAAGCTGGCGTTGGCGGCCAGCCGCTTGCGTAACGATCCGAGAAACTCCACCCCCACGGCGAGCGCGAAGGAGGGCTCGCCACCGGCGACGCGGGCGCAGAGCGCGTTGATCAGCTGTTGCGGGGTGTTGCCGCCCATGTGGGTGTAGGGCGCGTAGCAAGGGTCCGCGCCGAGCGCCTTGGCGAGGGCCAACGGCGGGTTGGTCAGGCGCGGAAAGGGCGCGCGGGCGATGGCGCCGCCGGCGTCGATGGTGAACCCGCAGACCGCGATCGCATCAAGCTTGGCGAGCGCGTCGGCGCCGAGGCCGGCGTCGGCCGCCGCGCGCTCCGCCGCCGTCAGCAGCATCTTCAACGGCGACGGCGAGACGTCGGCCGCGCCGCGATAGGTGAACTGGCCCGCCCCGATGAGGACGGGACTGTCGTCGCGCATCGCAACCCCTTCTGACGCCCGCGTTTGATCTAGCCTAGGGCGGCGCGCGCGGGTGACAAAGCCATTCCTCGCCGCGGAAGGCCGTGGTCAACATTTGGGCGACGGCGCCTTGAATTCAGGCGCCCGCTCGCGTAGGGGCGACCGGCGGACGGCCGCGCCGTCCATCCCCTTGTGAACAGGCGTTTGGGCGTGCTGCTAGCGGGCAACCGGGGCGGCGCCGGCGCCTCAGCCCCTCAGACCCGCCCGATGAAGAAAATCGAAGCCATCATCAAGCCGTTCAAACTCGACGAGGTGAAGGAGGCGCTGCAGGAACTCGGCGTGCAGGGCATGACCGTGCTCGAGGCCAAGGGCTATGGCCGCCAGAAGGGCCACACCGAGCTCTATCGCGGGGCGGAGTACGTCGTGGACTTCCTGCCGAAGATCAAGATCGAGGTGGTGATCGCCGACGACCAGGCCCAGGCCGCCATCGACGTGATCCAGACCGCCGCCCGCACCGGCCGCATCGGCGACGGCAAGATCTTCGTCTCCGACATCACCGAGGTCGTCCGCATCCGCACCGGCGAAGTCGGAGCGGCGGCCATCTAACCGCGCATCATCGAACGCAAAGGGGATTTGAGACCTATGGCGAGCTACAAGGATATCCTGAACGAAATCAAAGAGAAGGAGGTGAAGTACGTCGATGTCCGCTTCACCGACATGCGCGGCAAGCTGCAGCACGTCACCTTCGACATCGCCCTCGTCGACGAGGACTTCCTGACCGACGGGACCATGTTCGACGGCTCCTCCATCGCCGGCTGGAAGGCGATCAACGAGTCGGACATGAAACTGCGGCCGGACCTGACGACCGCCTACATCGACCCGTTTTACCAGCAGACGACGATGTTCCTGTTCTGCGACGTCCTGAACCCGGACACCAACGAGCCTTACAACCGCGACCCGCGCTCGATCGCCAAGCTGGCGCTGAACTACGTGCAGTCGTCCGGCGTCGGCGACACGGTCTATTTCGGGCCGGAAGCGGAGTTCTTCATCTTCGACGACGTGCGCTGGACGACGGAGCCGCACGCCACCGGCTACGCCTTCGACTCCAGCGAGCTGCCGGCCAACACCGGCAAGTCGTACGAGGAAGGCAACATGGGCCACCGCCCGGTGACCAAGGGCGGCTATTTCCCCGTCAACCCGATCGACTCAGCCCAGGACCTGCGCGGCGAGATGCTGGGCGTGATGGGCGAGCTCGGCATGGAGCCGGAGAAGCACCACCACGAGGTGGCGCCGGCCCAGCACGAACTGGGGCTGAAGTTCGCCGACCTGTTGACCATGGGCGACCGGTTGCAGCTCTACAAATACGTGATCCACAACGTCGCCGCCGCCTACGGCAAGACGGCCACCTTCATGGCCAAGCCGTACTTCGGCGACAACGGCTCCGGCATGCACTGCCACCAGTCGATCTGGAAGGGCGGCAAGCCGATGTTCGCCGGCGACAAGTACGCGGGCCTGTCGCAGACCTGCCTGTGGTACATCGGCGGCATCATCAAGCACGCCAAGGCGATCAACGCCTTCTCGAACTCGACCACCAACTCCTACAAGCGCCTCGTGCCTGGCTACGAGGCGCCGGTGAAGCTGGCCTACTCGGCCCGCAACCGGTCGGCGTCGATCCGCGTGCCGTACGTGGCGAGCCCGAAGGGCAAGCGCATCGAGGTCCGCTTCCCGGACCCCATGGGCAACCCCTACCTCACCTTCGTCGCCATGCTCATGGCTGGCCTCGACGGGATCGAAAACAAGCTCGATCCGGGCGGCCCGCTGGACAAGAACCTCTACGACCTGCCGCCGCGCGAACAGAAGCGTGTGCCGGAAGTCTGCGGCTCGCTCACCGAGGCGCTGGACAATCTCGACAAGGACCGCGCCTTCCTGAAGAAGGGCGGTGTGATGACCGACGACTTCATCGACGCCTACATCGAGCTGAAAAAGGAAGAAGTCGCGCGGCTGCAGCTGCACCCGCACCCGGTCGAATTCGACATGTACTACAAGTGCTAACGGCGCACTCCTAAGAGGACTTGAGGGCCGCGGGCGTATGCCTCGCGGCCCTTTCGTTTGCATGGGCCAATGCCCGCCTCAGCGAGATGACAGGCAATTCACTCTCGCTCCCACGACATTTGCCGTAGAGAGCGGGTCCGCAACATCGGGAGGACTGCTTGGACCGGCGAACCTTGCTGGGCGGCCTAATGGCCGCCGGCGCGATCACCCTTCCCTCCGCTGTATGGGCGGCGACTCAGTCGGTGAAGCTCAGCCAGGCGTTCGCGTACCTCAGCGACTATCTGTCGATGACGCCGGCCAAGCGCGACCGGTTCCACATGGCTTTCTACGCGGTCCGCGACCGCAAGTTCGCCCCCGACCTCAAGGCCGTCGTGGTCGGCCCGGACGGCAAGCGCACGCCGCTGGTCCTCGACCGCAGCGCCAAGGTCGTCCAACTCCCGAACCTCGCTCAGCTCCGGTCGAGCACGCTGGAAGCCGACGCCGCGCCGGGCGAGAAGGTCGGCCTCGCGCTCGAGCTCGAGCCGAACCTGCCGGTCGGCGAGCGCTTCGATGCGATCGCGCTGGCGGCCTCGATCGCGCAGTGCGAAGCCGCCGTGGCCAGCATCGCCGGGGTGCTGAGTTTCGCCGCGCCGAAGATCGTCGCCGCGCTGTTTCCCGGCGCCGGCTCCGGCCAGGCGCTGCTCGAAAACGGTCGCGCGCAAGCGCTGCCGACGACGAACAACCGGTTCTACGGCCCGGCGCCCTACTTCGAGCCGGGGTCGATCGCCGGCGCGCGCACGATCGTTCTGGCCCACACGCCCAGCCGCGTTCTCATGAGCGGCCATCCGAAGTAGCGTGCTTCGCCTCGACCGAGGCGCCGCATGAACCGCCGGACTCTGACCGCCGCCAACCGCGCGAGGGCTCTGGTCCTGGCCGCAGCGCTTGTCGCCGCCGGCTGCACGCCGCTCGTCGAGCGACCGCTGACGCCGCCGGCCGGGTTCGCCGGTCCGCGGCTGGAGAGCGACGCGGTGGTCAGCTTCGACGGAACGCGGCTTGGCCTAGCGACGTACCTGCCCGCCGGCGGCAGCGAGCCCTGGGCGGTCATCGTCGGGGTGCACGGGCTGAACAGCTACGCCCGCGCCTATCATGAGGCCGGGCCCTACTGGGCCGCGCACGGCGTGGCCGTCTACGCCTACGACCAGCGCGGCTTCGGCCGATCGCCCGGCCGCGGACACTGGGCCGGCGAGGCGCTGTTCACCGAGGACCTGCGCACAGTCTGCGCCCTCGTCCGCCAGCGCTATCCGCACGCCGTCATCGCCGTGGCGGCGACCAGCATGGGCGGGTCGGTGGCGATCGAAGCCTTCGCCGCAGACCGGCCGCCGACGGCCGACCGGCTGATCCTGCTGGCGCCTGAGGTCTCCGGCTGGTCCGACCGCTCGCCGGCCTACGAGGCCACCGTCTGGACGGTCGCGCACGTCGCGCCCGGCGCACGGTTCACGCCGCCGGACTGGCTGTTGCGTCGCCTGCAAGGGACCGACAACACCGAGGAACTGGCCAGCGCCCGCCGCGATCCGCTCATGACCTGGCGGATGCGGCCGGACGAGTTCTACGGCCTCGCCAACCTCTCCGAGCGAGCGGCGCACGACACCGCCCGGCTGAAGGTTCCGACCGCCTACCTCTTCGGAGTGAAGGACCGCATCGAGCCTTTGACAGCGACCGAGCGCGCCGCGGCCGCGCTGCCGCCGGGCGATGTGACGGCCGATTATCCGGAAGGCTGGCACCTCCTGCTGCTCGATCATCACCGCCAGCGGGTCTTCGACGACATCCTCGGGTTCCTGCGTGACCCGGCCCAACCGCTCGCCTCGCACCCCTCGCCTATTCCGCGGCCGAACTGAGCGCAGCGTTCGAATCGCTGCTACACCACGCCCATGGCCCGCAGCCCGCATCGCATGCCCGACCTGTTCGACAATGCGCTCGCGCCGGCGCCGGCCGCGCCGCTGGCCAGCGCGCACGAACCGCGCCCCTCCTCCGGGTATTCGTCCAAGGACATCGAGGTTCTCGAGGGCCTGGAGCCGGTGCGCAAGCGGCCGGGCATGTACATCGGCGGGGTCGACGAGCAGGCTCTGCACCACCTCTTCGCCGAGGTGCTCGACAACGCCATGGACGAGGCCGTGCAGGGCCACGCCAAGATCATCGAGGTCAATCTCGACGCTGCCGGCGCGCTCAGCGTGCGCGACGACGGACAGGGCATGCCGGTCGATCCGCACCCCAAGTTTCCGGACAAGTCGGGGCTCGAGGTCATCATGACCACCCTGCATTCCGGCGCGAAGTTCTCCGACAAGACCTACGAGACCTCGGCCGGCCTGCACGGGGTCGGCGTTTCGGTGGTGAACGCGCTCTCCGAGCGGGTGGACGTCACCGTCTGGCGCGACGGCTACGAGTGGCGTCAGGCCTTCGCGCGCGGCAAACCCACGGGGCCGCTGGAGCGCGGCGAGCCGTCGCGAAAGCGCGGGACGCAGGTGCGCTTCCTGCCGGACGCGGTGATCTTCGGCGAGGGCGTCGCCTTTCGCCCGGCGCGGCTCTACCGCATGGCGCGATCGAAGGCCTATCTGTTCCGCGGCGTCGAGATCCGCTGGCGCTGCGCGCCTGAGCTGGCCGGCGAGCACACGCCGACGGAAGCGACGTTCCGCTTTCCGAACGGCCTCGCCGACGCGCTGGCCGAACGTCTCGGCGCGCAGGCGACCGTCACCGAGACCTTCTCCGGGCGCGTCCAGCGGCAGGGAGAGACCGGCGCGGTGGAATGGGCCATCGCCTGGTCGCCGGCCGGCTTCGGCGAAGCGGACGGATTCATGTCGTCCTACTGCAACACCGTTCCGACGCCGGAGGGCGGCACGCACGAGGCGGGACTGCGAGCGGTGCTGACGCGCAGCCTCAAGGCCTACGCCGAGCTCACGGGCGAGAAGCGCGCCGCCGTCATCACCGGAGATGACGTGCTGGCTCAGGCCGGCGCCATGATCAGCGTGTTCGTCCGCAATCCGGAGTTCCAGGGCCAGACCAAGGAACGCCTCTCTTCGATCGACGCGCAGCGGCTCGTCGAGGCGGCCCTGCGCGATCCCTTCGACCATTGGCTTGCGTCCTCGCCGAAGGCGGCCAATGCGCTCCTGGACTTTGTCATCGAGCATGCCGAAGAGCGGCTGAAGCGGCGACGCGACAGGGAGGTCGCCCGCGCCTCGGCGACGCGCAAGCTGCGCCTGCCCGGCAAGCTCGCCGACTGTTCCGGGCAGGCGACCGACGGGACGGAGATCTTCCTGGTCGAGGGGGATTCCGCCGGCGGCTCGGCCAAGCAGGCGCGCGACCGGCGCACGCAGGCGATCCTGCCGTTGCGCGGCAAGATCCTGAACGTCGTCTCGGCGACGGGCGAGAAGACCGGTGGCAACAAGGAGCTGACCGACCTGATGCTGGCGCTGGGCGTGCAGCCCGGCCCCCGCTTCCGTGAGGAAGATCTGCGTTACGAGCGCGTGATCATCATGACCGACGCCGACGTCGACGGCGCCCACATCGCCTCGCTTCTGATCACATTCTTTTATCGGACCATGCCGGATCTGGTCCGGAGCGGACGGCTCTATCTGGCTCTGCCGCCGCTCTACCGCTTGAGCCACGGCGGCAAGGTCGCCTACGCCCGCGATGACGCCCACAAGGACGAGCTGATGGCCACCGAGTTCAAAGGCAAGAAGCCTGATGTCGGCCGCTTCAAGGGCCTGGGCGAGATGATGCCGGCGCAGTTGAAGGAAACCACCATGAACCCGGCCACGCGCACGCTGGCGCGGGTCACGCTGCCGCGCGCAGAGGAGCCGGTGGAGGCGATCGTGGAGACGCTGATGGGCCGCAAACCCGAGCTTCGCTTCCGCTTCATCCAGGAAAACGCAAGCTTCGCCGCCGCCGACCTCGACGTCTGAGTTCGGTTGACGCCGGCGGCTGGCGGCGGAAGGATCGCCAGCATGCTCGATCACGCCGCGAACTTTGAGATGACGCCGCAGGAGCGCGCCGCCCTCGCCGGGGACGGGTTCGTGCTGCGCGAGGGTGTGTTCGACGCGGCCGAGTGCGCCGCCATCGCCGCCGACTGCGAGGCCCTCGTCACTGATCTCGCGGCCGCCTCGCGGGGGAAGAAGCACGCGCTGGGCAGCTACATGTTCGAGGTCGAGCGCGAGGCCGGCACGATCATCAAGTGGGAGCCCGACGCGCCGGACGTGGTCCAGGGCGTCGAGCCCTTCGGCCACATCTCCAAGCCGCTGAACGACTGGGGGCTCGATGCGCGCTTCGTCGACCCGGCCAAGGCGATCGTCGGCGAGGACGACCTCGTCCTCTTCACCGAGAAGCTGAACGTCAAGCGGGCCAAGGACGGCGGCCACATCATCCTGCACCAGGACTTCCCCTACTGGGAGCCGACCACGCCGGTCGCCAGCCGCATCGCGACAGCGATGCTGTTCATCGACGACGCGACGGTGGAGAACGGTTGCCTGGAGGTCGCGCCAGGCAGCCACACGTCCGGCAAGTATCCACAGCGCGAGGCTGACGCCTTCGGAAGCCTGGAGATGGATCCGGCGGCCTTCGATCATGCCCGACTACGGCCGCTGGAGGTGAAGGCCGGCGCGGTCGTCTGGTTCGGCGCCTTCCTCGTGCACCGCTCGCTGCCGAACCGCTCGGACAAGGACCGCCGCGCCCTGCTCTACTCCTACCAGCCGGCGGGCTGTCCACACATCCGCGAAATCAGCCCGATCAAACGGGCCGCCGCAGGCTAGACCAGCACCACCTTGCCGTCGGCGACGTAGGTGAGGGGTTGCGGCGGGATACGGGCGCGGTGTTCTTCCATCCAGGGCATGTCGGCCGGCGTCTTGCGGCGCACCGGCGTCAGCTGGAATTCGGTCGGGAACGCCTTGCGCTCTCGTCCGGTCGTATTCGGCGCGGTGTAGTGCAGCGTCTGCGACGAGTGAAAGGTTGCGCCGCCAGCCTTGAGCGGACAGGCGACCGCTTGGCTCGCGTCGAACGGCTCGTCGGCGGCCAGGAGGTTGTGGATCGGGTCTTCCAGGTGCCGGTGACGCAGCAGGCCGCGGCGGTGCGAGCCCGGCAGGAACTGCATCGCGCCCATCTCGACGCTCACGTCATGCAGGGGCAGCCAGACGCCGAGGGCGTGGTAGTCGAGTTCCGGCTGCCAATAGGCCTTGTCCTGGTGCCAGGCGACCTCGCGCCCGCCGGGCGGCTTGCGGATCATGTGGCCCCAACTCGTCAGGCGCGCTTCGTCGACCTCCAGCAGCGCCGCCGCGTAGCGCTTGGCGTTGTTGCGGAAGGCCGAGTGCATGATCTCGGGGAAGGCCATCTCCGGGAAGAAGGCCTGGCTCAGCCGGCTGGGCTCGCCCTCGGCCAGCGCGCCGGAGCGGTCGAGCGGCGCGCCGGGGCGCCCAGCGCGGGCGGGATCGAAGATGTGGTCGAAGATGCGCTCGAGCCAGGCGAGCTCCTCGTCGGTGGTCAGGCGCTCGACGGCGAGGAAGCCGTTGTCGCGGAAGAAGGCGATTTCGTCCGCGGTCGGCTCGACCCGGAAGTTCGGCGTTGGCGACAGTCCGTAGCGCGGCTCGGCCATGGCTGGAATGCTAACGATCGGCGCCGCGGCCGCCAAGACCGACGCGCAACCGCTTTGTCACATTGACTTTCCGCCGGCCCCGCCTATCTAGAGCCGCATTGGAGCGGGATGCGAGCGCTCTTGAGTCGCGCGTCCGAACGCCCCGCCGTTTCACCCATAGAGCATGACCGACTTTTCCGAACTGGGGCTCAGCCCCGAAACCCTGCAAGCCGTCGCCGACAGCGGCTACACCACAGCCACACCCATTCAGGCGCAGGCGATTCCCGTCGCCCTGGCCGGGCAGGACGTGCTGGGCATCGCCCAGACCGGCACCGGCAAGACGGCGGCCTTCACGCTGCCGATGATCGAGACCTTGAAGGCGGGCCGCGCCAAGGCGCGCATGCCGCGCTCGCTCGTCATCGAGCCGACGCGCGAGCTGGCCGACCAGGTGTCGCTGGCGTTCGAGCGCTACGCCAAGGGCACGAAGCTTTCCTGGGCGCTGCTCATCGGCGGCGTCTCGTTCGCCGACCAGGAGCGCAAGCTCGATCGCGGCGTCGACGTGCTGATCGCGACGCCCGGCCGCCTGCTGGACCACTTCGAGCGCGGCAAGCTCTTGCTCACCGGCGTGCAGATCATGGTGGTCGACGAAGCCGACCGCATGCTCGACATGGGCTTCATCCCGGACATCGAGCGCATCTTCAAGCTGACGCCGCCGAAGAAGCAGACGCTGTTTTTCTCGGCGACCATGCCGCCGGAGATCACCCGGCTGACCAAGCAGTTCCTGCACGAGCCGGTGCGCATCGAGGCCTCGAAACCCGCCACGACGGCGGAGAACATCGCCCAGCACATCGTGCGCATCCCCTCCGCCGACCCCGCCGCCAAGCGCACCGCGCTGCGAGCGCTGGTCGGCGCGGCCAACGTCAAGAACGGCATCGTCTTCTGCAATCGCAAGAGCGAGGTCGACATTGTCGCCAAGTCGCTGAAGACGCACGGCTTCAACGCCGCGGCCATCCACGGCGACCTCGACCAGCAGACCCGCATGCGCACCCTCGCCGCGTTCCGCGATGGCGACCTGAAACTGCTGGTGGCGTCCGACGTCGCCGCGCGTGGGCTCGACATTCCCGACGTGAGCCACGTCTTCAACTACGATGTCCCGCACCACGCCGACGACTACGTCCACCGCATCGGCCGCACTGGCCGCGCCGGCAAGACCGGCGACACGTTCATGATCGTGACGCCGGCGGACTCCCGATCCCTCGACAAGGTGCTCAAGCTCATCGGGCAGAACCCGGACGAGGTGAAGCTCGACGTCGACTGGAGCCAGGTGAAGCCGGGCCGGCCGCGCGAGGACAACAAACGCGGCCGTCGTCCTGTGCGCGGCCGCGACCACGCCCCGCCGCTCGATCCCAACCGCGAACAGATGCCGATGGCGCCGGCGCCCTCGCAGCCCGCGACTTCGCAGCCGGCTGCTCGCGCGGTCGAGGGGGCGCCGGAAGCCAAACCCGTCGCCCAGGCCGAGCCCAGGCCGGCCAGACCGCCGCGCGAGCGCGGACGCGACCGCTCGAAGGATCGCCAGCCGCGCGCGGAAAAGGTCCAGCCGCCGCAGCGCGAGGAGCGCGACGATCGCAATGTACGCGGCTTCGGCGGCGACACGCCCGCCTTTCTGCTGCGCGCGGCGCCGCGCGAGGACTGAAGCTCCTTAACCCTGTGTTCTGAGTTCCCGGACTAGCCTGGCGGTCACGAATCGCCAGCCCAGAAAGGGATACGAGCGAGCATGGACGAAGCGCCGCCTCCGCCGCCAACCGAAGACGACAGCTTCGCGCTCGCCCGCCGCGTGGTCGAGGACATGGCCCGCCGCGGCATCCCGCCGACGCCGCTCAACTACGAACTGATCACCTATGCGCTGACCGATCCGCGCGGCGATCTGGCGATGGAAATCGACCTCCTGATCGCCTCGGGCGACACGCTCACGGACCTCGCGGCGGAGGCGCTGGCGGCGAATTTCGTTCCCAAGGCCAAGCTCGAGGAAGAGCTGCGCAACGCCGGCGACCAGCTGAACCGCGAAATCGCCTCGGTCTCGGAAGCGATCAAGCAGGCGCACGCCACCAGCGAACACTTCGGCGAGACGCTCGCCGGCGCCGGCCGCGAACTCTCCGCCCCGGTCGCGGCGGCCGATCTCGACAAGCTGGTCGAGACGCTGGCGGTGGCGACCCGCGACGTGCAGGCCGAAAACCGCTCGCTGGAAGAGCGGCTGAACGAGGCGACCGCCGAGGTGAGCCGGCTGCGCGAGCGGCTGGACGTCGTGCGCCGCGAAGCCAGCATCGACGACCTCACCAAGCTCTCCAACCGCAAGGCTTTCAACGAGGTGCTGGCCGACGCCTGCCTCAACGCCGACGCCAAGGGCGAGCCGCTGACGCTCGCTTTCCTCGACATCGACCACTTCAAGCAATTCAACGACACCTGGGGCCACCAGACCGGCGATCAGGTGCTGCGCTTCGTCGCCAGCATCATCGGCAAGGTGGCGAGCGAGCCGCGGTTCGCGGCCCGCTACGGCGGCGAGGAGTTCGCCATCATCTTTCCCGGCGAACGGGCGGACGAAGTGGAGACGACGCTGGAGTCGATCCGCGGCGAAGTCTGCGCCCGCAGCCTGAGGCGCCGCTCGACCAACGAAGATCTGGGCGCCGTGACCGTTTCAGCGGGCCTGGCGCAATTGCATTTCGGCGAGGAGCCGCAGGCTCTGCTCGAGCGCGCGGACGAGGCGCTCTATGCCTCGAAGCGCACCGGCCGCAACCGCGTCACCGCCCACGCGATTCCCGACGCGGCCTAAAGCTCTGTCTCAGCCAGCGTCTTCGCCGCCTCGTCGAAGGCGCGCCAGGCCGTGTAGGCCAGGCCGCCCCCGACGCTGATCCGCCGCACGCCAATGTCGGCCAGCTGCTTGGCCGGCAGATCCGGTCGGAGGATGACGTTGACGGGCCTGGGCGCCAGCGCCTTGACGATCGCCGCCACATCCTCAGCCGTGCGCACGCCCGCCGGGAAGAGGCAGTCCGAGCCCGCCTCGGCGTAGGCTTCAAGGCGGCTGATCACGGTCGCCAGGTCAGCCTCGCCGACCAGATAGCCCTCGCACCGCCCGACCAGCAGCATGCGGCTCTGGTCCTGGTCGATCGCCGCCCGCGCCGCCTTCACCCGCTCGACTGCAAGATCGACCGGCAGGAGTCCCGGCTGCTCGCCGCCGATGACGCGATCCTCGATCGAGAGACCGGCGAGGCCGGTGGCGGCGGCAAGGCGCACGTTCGCGGCCACCCCCTCGGGCTCGACGGCGAATCCGCCCTCGAAGTCGGCGTTGAGCGGAATGTCGGTGGCGGCGGCGACCTCGGTCAGGTGGGCGAGCAGCTGGTCGCGCTCGATGCCGTAGTCCGGGCGCCCGATCCAGCGGGCGAAGCCGCTGCTGGTGGACGCGATCGCCTTGAACCCCAGCGATTGGAGGTGCAGCGCGCTCCCGACGTCCCAGGGGTTGGGAATGATGAAGCAGCCGCTCTCGTGCAGGCGGTGGAAGGCTTGGCGCTTTTCAGCGGGTGTTGGCATAGCGACCGTCCTTGGTGGAAACGCGGACCTCGCTATAGCGCGCCGACGGCTTGAAATCTGGCAGGAAGCGGACGCCGACGACCTATGCGTCGCGCGCGGCGGCCGGCTCGATGGTGACGCTCTCGCCGCAGCCGCAGGCGTCGGTCTCGTTCGGATTGTGGAAGACGAACTTGGCCGAGAGGCGCGTCGTCTCGTAGTCGATCTCCGAGCCGAGCAGGAAGAGCACCGCCTTGGGCTCGATGAGGATGGTGACGCCCTTATCCTCGACGACCTCGTCGAGCGGCGCGGCGGCCTCGGCGTATTCGACCACGTACTCCTGGCCGGCGCAGCCGCCGTTCTTCACGCCCACGCGCAAGCCGACGTAGCCGCCGTCGGCGCGGCCCAGGATCTCGCGCACGCGCGTCGCGGCGCGCTCGGTGAGCGTGACGACTTTCGGCCGCGGACGGCGCAGGCGTGTTGGGGCGATCTGATCCATCAGAACATATTCAGTTGCAGCTTGGCTTCATCAGACATCCGCGACGGATCCCAGGGCGGATCGAAGATCACGTTGACGGTGCAGGACTTGATGCCGTCGATCTCCATGACCGCGTCCTCGACCCAGCCGGGCATGTCGCCGGCGACCGGGCACCCCGGCGCGGTGAGCGTCATGTCGATGGCCACGTCCTTCTCGTCGGACACGTCGACCCGGTAGATCAGCCCAAGCTCGTAGATGTCGACCGGGATCTCCGGGTCGAACACGGTCTTGAGCTTGTCGACCAACTGGTCGGTCAGCGCGTCCAGCTCTTGCTGGCTGAGCGCCTGGGCTTCGGTCGTGTCGAGTCGGGCGTCGTCCATGATTCCTGAGCTTACGCGAAAAAGCTTTGGGCTTTGACAAGGGCGTCGGCGAACGCGTCCGCCTCGGCCTCGGTGTTATATAGGGCGAACGAGGCGCGCGCGCTCGCGGTGACGCCGAAGCGGCGCATCAGCGGCTCGGCGCAGTGTGTCCCGCCACGGACGGCGACGCCGGACTGATCGAGCAGCTGGGCGATGTCGTGGGGGTGCGCGCCGGCGACGTTGAAGGCGAATATCGCCCCCTTGCCCGGCGCGGTCCCGAGTTCGGTGAGCCAGTTCACACCGTTCAGGCGCGCCTTGACGCGGTCGTAGAGCGCCCTTTCGTGGACGGCGATGGCGGCGCGATCGTGCTGCTCCAGCCAGCCGATGGCCGCGCCCAGGCCGATCGCTTCGATGATCGGCGGCGTCCCGGCTTCGAACCGATACGGCAGCTCGCCGTAGGTGATGTCGTCCTTGGTCACGTAGCCGATCATCTCGCCCCCGCCCTGGTACGGCGGCAGCTTGGCCAGATATTCGGCCTTGCCGTAGAGGACCCCGATGCCGGTCGGGCCATAGAGCTTGTGGCCGGTGAACGCGTAGAAATCGACGCCGAGCGCCCGCACGTCGACCGGCGTGTGCACGACGGCCTGGCAGCCGTCCAACAGCACCGGCGCGCCCCACGCATGCGCCATGGCGATCACCTCGGCGACCGGATTGATCGTGCCGAGCACGTTCGACATGTGGGTCAGCGCCACCATGTGCGTGCGCGGGCCGATCAGGGTCTCCAGCGCCGCCAGGTCGAGCCGGCCGTCGTCGGTGACGGGGGCGAACCGCAGCACCACGCCCTTGCGCTCGCGCAGGAAGTGCCATGGAACGATGTTGGCGTGGTGCTCCATCTCGGTGAGCACGATCTCGTCGCCGGCCTTGAGGCCGAGCCCAATCGAGGATGCGACGAGGTTGATCGCTTCCGTGCCGCCCTTGGTGAAGACGATCTCCGCCGCGCTCCCGGCGTTCAGCAGCCGGCGGACGCTCTCGCGGGCGCCCTCGTAGGCCTCGGTGGTCTCGTTCGCCATCGTATGCAGGCCGCGGTGGACGTTGGCGTAGGAGGTCTCCATGACCCGCACCATCGCCTCGATCACCGCGCGCGGCTTCTGCGCCGAGGCGGCGTTGTCCAGATAGACCAACGGCCGCCCGTTCACCTCGCGGCTGAGGATCGGGAACTCGTCGCGGACCGTTTCGGGGTCGAAGCTCACGGCGCGCTCCTGAGCCGCTCGGCGGCCCAGGCCTGAGCAACCTCGCGGGCGCCATCGTGTTCGATGCGGTCGATCACTTCGCCGACGAAGGCCTCGGTCAGCAGCGCCCGCGCCTCGGCGTCCGGCACGCCGCGCTGGCGGATGTAGAACAGCGCCTCTTCGTCCAGTGCGCCGACGGTGTTTCCGTGGCTGCAGGCGACGTCGTCGGCGTAGATTTCGAGCTCGGGCTTGGCGTCCACCTCGGCGCGCTCGGAGAGGATGAGCGCATGGTGGCCCATGCGGGCGTCGGTCCCGTCGGCGCCGCGCGCCACGACGATCCGCCCCTGGAAGACGCCGCGCGCCTGGTCGCGCACGCAGCCCTTGGTGAGTTGGGCGACGGCGCCGTCTCGGTCGACGAGGTCGACGACGGTGGTGATGTCGGCATGGCGCTGGTCGCTCAGCACGTAGGCGCCGTCCAGCCGCGCCGCAGCGCCGCGACCGTGGTGGTCGATGCGAGTCTCCGTCCGCTGCCGCTTCGCCCCGTCCGTGAGCACGGTCTGAGCGAACGCCGCGCCTTCGCCGAGGCGCACGTGGGCGAAGGAAACCGAGATCGCATCGGCCCGATCGGCGACCAGCACGATGCGCTCGAGGCTGGCACCCGCCCGAACGTCGATGTCGAGGTCGATCTCGCGCACGTAGCCGTCGTCGAGCCCCTCGTGGCTCTCGAGAAGCACCGCGTGCGCGCCGGGCGCCACAACGATGGTCGCGCCGGCGGCGTGCGCCCCGGCCCCCTTGGCGACGAAGCGCAGAGCCAGCGACACCGGCTGCTCGCTGGACTGCAGCGTGATGTGCTGGCGCTCGCCGTTGATCGTGACCATGGCGCGGTCGGCGGCGGCGGCGAACGGGCCGGGACCGACGAGCCCGTCGTAGCGGCGAAGCGGCCCCTTCGCCGGATCGCCGGCGACGCGATCGGAGGCGGGCGGCAACGCGCGGAGCAGGCCGCGCAAGTCCGTCCACTTCCAGTCCTCGTCGCGACGGGATGGCAGCTCGGCGAGGTCGCCGGTCTTGATGGCGCTCGCCAAGCTCATCCGCCTCCGCTCCCTGCGAGCGCTGCGGCGGAGAGGTCCGCTGGGGCCTTCGCGTACTTGTCGTAGCCTTCGCGCTCGAGCTCATGGGCGAGTTCGGGGCCGCCGGAGGCGGCGATGCGGCCGGCGGCGAGAACGTGCACGCGGTCGGGGCGGATGTAGTCGAGCAGGCGCTGGTAGTGGGTGATGATCAGCATGCCCCGGTCCGGCGCGCGGGCGGCGTTCACGCCGTCGGCGACGACCTTCAGCGCGTCGATGTCGAGGCCGGAGTCGGTCTCGTCGAGGATGAGCAGGCGCGGGGCGAACAACGCCATCTGGAAGATCTCCATCCGCTTCTTCTCGCCGCCGGAGAAGCCGACGTTCAGCGGACGGCGGAGCATCTCGAAGTCGATCTTCAAGGCCGCGGCCTTCTCGCGGGCGAGCCTGAGGAAGTCCGGCGCGCCGACCTCGCTCTCGCCGCGGGCCTTGCGCTGGGCGTTCAGCGCCGTGCGCAGGAACGTCAGCCCCGGCACGCCGGGCAGCTCCAGCGGGTACTGGAAGGAGAGGAAGACGCCTTTGGCCGCGCGTTCCTCCGGAGCCATCGCCAGCAAGTTCTCGCCGTCGTAGGTCGCCGCGCCGGCCGTGACCTCGTAACCGGGCCGTCCCGCGAGCGCGTAGGCCAGCGTGGACTTGCCGGCGCCGTTCGGCCCCATGACGGCGTGCACCTCGCCGGCGGGGAGATCGAGCGTGAGCCCCTTGATGATCTCCGCCTCGCCGACGCGGACGTGCAGATCGTTGATCGTAAGCATCAGACTGAGTCCTCCAGGGGCTTGAGGAACTCCAGCCGGTTGCCGAAGGGGTCGTAGATGTAGATGCGCTCGTGCCCCGCCAAGAGGTCGTCGTCGACCACCTCGTAGCCTGCGGCGCGGGCGCGCTTGGCAAGGCCCTGGACGTCGTCGACGCGGAAGGCGATGTGGGCCTTTTTCGCCGGCGAAAACGGCGTCTCGACGCCGCAGTGCACCTTCACCCGCGCGCTCTCGAACCAGCAGCCGCCGCGCTTGGCGAGCTCCGGCGGCTTCGGCTGTTCGGGCAGGCCGAGGAGATCGCGATAAAACGCCCGCGCCCTCGCCTCCTCGCCGGCCGGCATCGCCACCTGGGCGTGATCTATGGTCTCGAGGGTCATGCGCCCGGCTCTTCCCGAAGAAGCCTCTCCGGGTCCTCCCGGCGGGTCTGAGGCGTCAGCACGCCACGCCCGTAGTAGGTCGCTGACGTGTAGATGTTTCCGCGCGTCCCGATGATGACGCTGGTGGGGCCCTCCTCGCTTTCGACCACGTCGGCGTCACCGATGTTCGAGAAACCGAGATACTTCAGGTCTTCGGAGCCGGTGTTGACGATCTGATGGTGCTTCCCGCCGGCGGGCGCGCCCAGGCAATCGCCCGGCCCAACCGGCAGGCGGTCTTTGCCAATTCGGTACTCGCCCGTGCCCGACAGGATGAAGAACATCTCGTCGCACCCATGGTGCCGGTGCGCGCCGAACGCCGATTTGCCGGGCGGGACGACGTGCAACATACAGCCGAGGCGGTAAAAGCCGAGGGCGCGCCCGATCTCGCCGAACTGCGCTGCGTAACGGCCACTCTCCTGCCTCTCCGGCGCCAGTTCGTGCAGTTGCAGGTCGGCGAGGTTGACCACGGCCTTGGGTTCTTCGCTCACCCCACGCTCCCCTCGAGACTGATCGCCACCAGCTTTTGCGCCTCGACGGCGAACTCCATCGGGAGCTCCTGCAGCACCTCGCGGACGAAGCCGTTCACCAGCAGGGCGACGGCGTCCTCCTGGCTCAAGCCGCGCTGCATCACGTAGAAGAGCTGCTCCTCGGAAAGCCGCGTCGTCGTCGCCTCGTGCTCAAGCCTCGCCGAGCCGTTCCTGGCCTCGATGTAGGGGACGGTGTGGGCGGCCGATGTCTTCCCGATCAGGAGGCTGTCGCATTGGGTGAAGTTGCGCGCGCCCACGGCCCGCGGGTGGGCGGAGACGAGGCCGCGGTAGGTGTTGGACGAGCCGCCGGCCGAAATGCCCTTGGAGATGATGCGCGAGCGCGTGTCGCGACCCAGATGGATCATCTTGGTGCCGGTGTCCGCCTGCTGGCGGTTGTTGGTCACCGCGATCGAGTAGAACTCGCCCGACGACCCGTCGACGCGCAGGATGCAGGACGGATACTTCCAGGTGATCGCCGAGCCGGTCTCGACCTGGGTCCAGGAGACCTTCGAGCGGGCGCCGCGGCAGTCGGCGCGCTTGGTGACGAAATTGTAGATGCCGCCCTTGCCTTGCGCGTCGCCCGGGTACCAGTTCTGGACCGTTGAGTATTTGATCTCGGCGTCGTCCAGCGCGACCAGTTCGACGACGGCGGCGTGCAGCTGGTTCTCGTCGCGCATCGGCGCGGTGCAGCCTTCGAGGTAGGAAACGTAGGCGCCCGCATCGGCGATGATCAGCGTGCGCTCGAACTGGCCGGACTCCGCGGCGTTGATGCGGAAGTAGGTCGACAGCTCCATCGGGCAGCGGACGCCCGGCGGCACGTAAACGAAGCTGCCGTCGGAGAAGACAGCGCTGTTCAGGCAGGCGAAGTAGTTGTCCGAGACGGGAACGACCGTGCCCAGATACTGGCGCACGAGTTCGCCGTGGTCGCGGATGGCCTCGCTCATCGAGCAGAAGATGACGCCGGCCTTGGCGAGTTCCGCCTTGAAGGTCGTGAGCACCGAGACGCTGTCGAAGACGGCGTCCACGGCGTATTTCGGCGCGCCCTCGACGCCCGCCAGCACCTCCTGCTCCCTTAAGGGGATGCCCAGTTTGGCGTAGGTGGCGAGGAGTTCGGGATCGACCTCGTCGAGCGACTTCGGTCCCGCCTTCGTCTTCGGCGCCGCGAAATAGTAGGCGTCCTGATAGTCGATCGGCGCGTGGGCGATCTTGGCCCAATGCGGTTCCTCGAGCGCGAGCCAGCGCTCGAACGCGCCGAGCCGCCACTCGAGCATCCACGCCGGCTCGCCCTTCTTCGCCGAGATGAAGCGCACCGTGTCGGCGCCCAGCCCCTTGGGCGCGAAGTCCTGTTCGATGTCGGTGACGAAGCCGTGCTGGTAGGCCTCCAGCGCCTCGACCGTCTTGATGGTTTCCTTGACCGCGGCCATCGGGCGCCCCTACGCCGCTCGCCGGCGGAGCGCGAACCGCGCCTGCACCGCGAGCCAGGTCTCGGTGAACCGCCGCCAGTCGGCCTCGGTCGTCGCCCAGCCGCCGCTGACGCGGATGGCGGTGTTGGCCGCGGCGCCGAAACCCATGGACTGCAGCACGCGGCTGGGCGCGACCTTGCCCGACGAGCAAGCGGCGCCGGCCGAGACCATGACGCCCTCGAGATCGAGCGCCATCACCTGCTTTTCGGAGTCGAAGCCGTCGGTGGCGAAGCAGAGGACGGCGGGGAGCCGCGGCGCATTCGCGCCGAACACGGTCACGCCGGCGACCCCGGCCACGCGCGCCTGCGCGGCGTCGCGCCAGGCGGCCTGACGAGCGGCCAGATCGAGCTCGGCCATCGCAACGGCCGCCGCCGCGCCGAAACCGGCGATGCCGGCGAGGTTTTCCGTGCCGGCGCGGCGGCCGCGCTCCTGGCCGCCGCCGTGCTGGCGGCGGGAGAGGACGGCGTTCTTGCTGGCGACCAGGGCTCCGACGCCTTGCGGACCGCCGAGCTTGTGGGCTGAAAGCGAAAGGGTGTCCGCGCCGAGACTGGCGAAGTCGACAGGGATCTTGCCGGCCGCCTGCACGGCGTCGACGTGCAGCTTGCCGCCGGCCGCGTGGATGACTTCAGCCGCCGCAGCGACCGGCTGGATGACGCCGGTTTCGTTGTTGGCCAGCGAGAGGACGGCGAAGATCGGCCCGTCATTGGCCTTCCAGCCCTTGAGGCGCTCGGTCAGCCAATCCAGGTCGGCGGTTCCGTCGGGCGTCATGGCCCAGCCCTCGACCATCAGGCCGCTGGCGAGCGCGGTCTGCATGGCGCTGGCGTGCTCGGCCAGGGCGACGAGCGGCCGGCGAACGCCGCCGGCAAAAGCGCTGTCGATGGAGAGCGCGTTGGCTTCGGTGCCACCGCTGGTGAAGGTCACGGCGTCAGCGGGCGCGCCGACGAGCGCCGCGACCTCCCCCCGCGCCCGCTCGATCGCCGCGCGCGCCAGGCGCCCAGCCGCGTGCACCGAGGAGGGATTGCCGCCGATGGCGAGCGCGCAGGCCGCGGCGTCCGCCGCCTGCGGGCGGATCGGGGCGGTGGCGTTGTAGTCGAGGTAGACGGCGCTCATGCAGCCCTCGCGGGGCGCTCGGCGCCCAATCGGCCGGCGATGACGTCGGCGAGCGAGACGCTGGCGAAGTAGTCTTCGATGCGCCGGCCGGTCTCTTCCCAGAGGGCGTGGGTGAGGCAGCGTTCACCGCCGCGCATGCAGCCGATGAGGGCGTCGCTGCCGGCGCAGCGTGTCGCGCGCAACGGCTCGTCGACAGCCGTCACCACATCCGCAATCGAGGTCGCGTCCGCCGTCCGCGCGAGGCGATAGCCGCCGCCAGGGCCGCGGGCGCTGACGACGAGGCCACGCCGTCTGAGGCGAGCGAACAGTTGCTCCAGATAGGGCAGCGAGAGCTGTTGGCGCTCGGCGATCTCGGCCAGGGTCACGGGCCGCTCGTCGCCGTGTCCGGCGAGGTCGGTCATCGCCATCACCGCATAGCGGCCCTTGGTCGAAAGCTTCATCGCCGGACCTTTCCCGGCGTTGGAGAAATCGCGCGCATCGGAATTCGCCTGTGCTAAGACCGCCGCCGGCTTTCGGGCGGCCGCCTGCTCTGGCGTCATCTAGGAAGACCAACTAAATGAGTCAAGAATTCGAGGCGGCCGGGAGACGAAATGCCTGAAGTGGTGCTGACGGGTGCGGCGGGGCGGATCGAGGGCCGCTACGCCTCGGGCAAGAAGGAAGGCGCGCCGATCGCGCTGATCCTGCATCCCCACCCGCGCGCCGGCGGCAACATGAACCACCCGGTGGTGGCGCAGCTCTTCTTGTTGTTCATGAAGCGCGGGTTTTCCGTCCTGCGCTTCAACCTGCGCGGCGTCGGCCGCAGCCAGGGCGAGTTCGACGCCGGCGTGGGCGAGCTGGCCGATGCGGCCACCGCGCTCGACTGGCTGCAGGCGACCAATCCGGCGGCCTCGCAGACCTGGGTCGCCGGCTACAGCTTCGGCGCCTACATCGGCATGCAGCTGCTGATGCGGCGGCCGGAGACGGACGGCTTCATCTCGGTCTCGCCGCCGACCAACGCCTACGACTTCAGCTTCCTCGCCCCCTGCCCGGCATCGGGGCTTTTCCTGCACGGCGCGGCCGATCCGGTCGTGCCGCCAGCCGAGGTCGAGCGGGTGGTGACCAAGCTCAGGACCCAGAAGGGCATCGTCATCGACTACGACGTGATCGAGGGCGCCGACCATTTCTGGACCAACAACCTGCCGGACGTGGAGCGCCACGTGGCCGACTATCTCGACAAGCGCCTGGCGGCCGAGCCGGCCTGATTCCTTCCCTTCCGCGTTGGCGTGGCCGCAGGCCGCGTGCGATGCTCGCCCTGTCCGGGATTGAGATCAGGAAGGAATTGAAACCATGGATTACGTCACGCTCGGCCGCTCGGGCCTGAAGGTGAGCCGCGCCTGCCTGGGCGCCATGAACTTCGGCACGTCGGAGACCGCGCCCTGCGACGAGGCCGAGGGGAAACGGATCATCGACGCCTTCCTCGACGCCGGGAACAACTTCATCGATACCGCAAACGTTTACACCGGCGGCCAATCGGAAGAGGTCGTCGGCCGCGCGGTCGCCGGCAAACGCGACAAGGTGGTGATCGCGACCAAGGCGCGCGGCGCCCAGGGCCCCGGCCCGAACGACGTCGGTCTCTCGCGGCTGCACCTGACGCGGGCGCTGGATGCGAGCCTGAAGCGGCTCGGGACCGACTACGTCGATCTCTACCAGATGCACCATTTCGATCCGGACACGCCCCTGGAAGAGTCGATGGATACGCTGGCCGGCTTCGTCCGCGCCGGGAAGGTCCGCTACATCGGCTGCTCGAACTTCACCGGCAGCCAGATGGTCGAGTGCCAGTGGGCGGCGGAGAAAATGAACGGCGTGCCGCTGACGAGCCTGCAGCCGCGCTATTCCCTGATCGCCCGCGATATCGAAACCGACGTTCTGCCCACGGCCGAACGCCACGGGCTTGGCACGCTAATCTACAGCCCGATCGGCGGCGGCATGCTGAGCGGCAAGTACCGCCGTGGCGAGACGCCGGCGGCCGACACCCGGCTCGGCCGCCGCGCTGGCGGGCGTCCCGGCATGGCCGGGATGATCCTCACCGACCGCAACTTCGAGATCGTCGAGGCGGTCGAGGACGTCGCCGCCGAACTTGGGACGACGCCGGTCGCCGTCGCCATCGCCTGGTGCCTGACCCGGCGCGGCGTGACGAGCGTGATCATCGGCCCGCGCACGCTGCAGCAGCTGAAGGACTATGAGCCCGGCTTTTCGCTGCAGCTGCCCGAGGAGGCGATCAAACGGCTCTCCGACGTCTCGCGCCCCGGCGGCGCACGGCCGGCGACCCCGCAGCCCGCCGCCGCGCGGCAGCGCGAGCCCGCCTGAGGCGTCAAGCGGGCAAAGGCGGCGGTCAGGGCTGGACGATACGCCCGCCGGTCATCGGCTCGGGCGCGCCGGTCGTCGTCGGGAATGAGATGGGCAACCCGATGAGGCAGCGGGCGGCCAGGAAGGCGAACGCCTCAGCCTCGATCGCGTCGCCCCGCCAATGGACCTCTTCCGCGCTCATCGCCGGAAACGGCAGGCTGGCGCGGATCGCCTTCATGAGCGTCGGATTGTGGCGGCCGCCGCCGGTGATCACCAGGCGAAGCGGCAGCTCCGATAGCATCTTCAGGCCGCGCACCGCCGCTTCGGCGGCGAACGCGGTAAGCGTCGCGGCCGCATCCTCGAGGCTGAGGTGGAGCACGGGCTCGATCGGGAAGTCGAAGCGGTCGAGCGATTTCGGGCCGCGCGCCTGGAAGTAGCGCTCGCCCAGGTAGGCCTCCAGGACGGCGGCATCGACCTTGCCCGCCGCAGCCAGGGCGCCATCGGCGTCGTAGCGCCCTGTCCCGCGCGCCTGGACGAGCTGGTCGAGCATGCCGTTCGCAGGCCCACAGTCGAAGGCTTCCAGCCGCCCGTCGGAGCCAACGAGCGTGAGGTTGGCGACGCCGCCCAGGTTGAGCACGGCCGTTGGGGTCGAGAGCGTCGAGTAGCGGACGAGCGCGGCGTGGTAGATCGGCGCGAGCGGCGCGCCCTGCCCGCCGGCCGCCACGTCGTCGGCGCGGAAGTCGTAGGCCACGGCGACGCCGAGCGCGCGGGCAACAGCCGGCGCATCGATCAGCTGGACGCTGCGCCCCGACCGGTCCGGCGTGGGCGGCGCGTGCAGGACCGTCTGGCCCTGCAGCCCGACGAGGTCGAGATCCTCAGGCAGCAGCCTGTGCCGGCGCATGAAGTCGTCGGCGGCGACGATGTGCTCGTCGGCGACCGCCGCGGCCGCGGCGGCGAAGCTGTCTGGTTCCGGCGCGCCCGGCGTGAGCGCCAGCGCATCGGCGGTCGCCGTTTCGATCAGGGCTCGCGTGGCCGGCTCCAGCGGCTTCTCACCGGTCGGCCCCAGCCGTTCGATGACTTCGCCGTCCGTCTCGAGCACCGCCATGTCGACGGCGTCGAGCGACGTGCCGGTCATGAAGCCCAGGATGCGCATCGCCGGTTGACTGCCATAGCGCCGGTCCTGTAGCCAGCGCGCCGATGACCGGACGCGCCCGCCAAAGCCGTCGCTATTACCGCTCGCACCCGTAAGCGAGCGGCCGGATCATCACGCCCAGCCGCCAGAAGGTCGGCGTCGGGCTCTTGCCAAGAGACGGTCTCCGGCCGAAAGCCAGCCTCCGAAAGAAACCGTCATGCCCCCCGTCACCGATCCCAGCCGCTTCGACGCGAAGTCCGACCTCGTTCGGACGCTGATCGAGCGCGGCCATGTCTACCAGGCGACCGACCTCGCCGGCCTGGACGCCGCGGCGCTGAGGGGGCCGATCACCGCATACATCGGCTTCGACGCCACGGCCTCCTCCCTGCACGTCGGCAGCCTGGTGCAGATCATGACGTTGCGCCGGCTGCAGCAGACCGGCCACCGGCCGATCGTGCTGATGGGCGGCGGGACGACCAAGGTCGGCGATCCGTCCGACAAGACGAGCCAGCGCCCGCTGCTGTCCGACGCCGAAATCGCCGCCAACATCGCCGGCATCCAGCGCGCTTTTGCGCCCTTCCTGCGCTTCGGCGGCGCCGCGAACGACGCGGTGATGGTGAACAACGCCGAGTGGCTCGAGGCGTTGGGCTACGTCGAGTTCCTGCGCGAATTCGGCGTGCACTTCACCGTCAATCGCCTGCTGACCCTGGAGTTCGTCCGCTCACGGATCGAGGCCGAGCAGCCGCTGACGGTGCTCGAGTTCAACTATGTGCTGATGCAGGCGGTCGACTTTCTCGAGCTGCACCGCCGGTTGGGCTGCACGCTGCAGTTCGGCGGCTCCGAGCAGTGGGGCAACATCGTCAACGGCATCGACCTGATCCGCAGGCTGGACGCCGCCGAGGCGTTCGGAGTCACCGCGCCGCTGGTCACGACGTCGGCCGGCGTGAAGATGGGCAAGACCGTCGACGGCGCCGTCTGGCTGAACCCGGAGCTCCTTGGCGCCTACGACTACTGGCAGTTCTGGCGCAACACCGACGACGCCGACGTGAGCCGGTTCCTGCGGCTGTTCACCGACCTGCCGCTCGCCGAAATCGTGCGGCTGGAGCATCTCGGCGGCGCCGAGATCAACGAGGCGAAGAAGGTGCTGGCCAACGAAGCCACCGCCCTCCTGCACGGCCGCGAGGCGGCGGACGACGCCGCGTCGACGGCCAAGGCGGCGTTCGAGGACGGGCGGGCCGGCGACGCCCTCGCCGGGCTGCCCGCGGTTGGCATGAGCGCAGCGCGGCTGAAGCGAATTTCGGCCGCAGAGCTGATGGTGTCCGTCAACTTCGCGACGTCGAACTCGGACGCTCGGCGACAGATCGCCGGCGGCGGGTTCCGCATCAACGGCGTGAAGGTCGAGGACGCCAACGCGCCGGCGGCGTTCGAGGGCGGCGAGGCCGAGCTGCGCAAGGGCAAGACCCGGATCAGATTGTTTCTAACCGACGAAGAGGAGCACGAGTGATGGCGAGCGCACTGACGGCGGGCGACGCCGCGCCGGACTTCGACCTTCCAAGCGACGGCGGCGGCCACGTGCGCCTTGGCGACTTCAAGGGGCGGAAGCTGGTCCTCTACTTCTATCCCAAGGACGACACCTCGGGCTGCACAAGCGAGGCGCAGCAGTTCGCCGCCGCGCACGACGACTTCCTGAAGGCTGGCGTCGGCGTGGTCGGCGTCTCGAAGGACTCGGTAAAGAGCCACGACAAGTTCAAGGCCAAGTATGACCTGAACTTCCCGCTGGGCGCCGACACCGAGGGGGCCGTGGTGGATCGCTACGGCGTCTGGGTCGAGAAGAGCATGTACGGCCGCAAGTACATGGGCATCGAGCGGGCCACCTATCTGATCGACGGCGGCGGTAAGATCGCCCGCGTCTGGCGCAAGGTGAAGGTGCCAGGCCACGCCAAGGAGGTTCTGGACGCCGCCAGGGCGCTTTAAGGCCACGCTTGCGCCCTATTCGGGCCACGGAGTCGTGCGGCCGGCCGACTCGCGCTAAACGCTGCGTCCAAACGTCGCCGCTCGGTCCCAATCCGGGCCCAGCGTGGTTGCTTATGCGCCGCTTGTTGGGGCATATGACGCGGGAACTCGACAAAAGGTTTCCGCGCGGATGGTCTTTGACCAACTGACCCGACTGCGGCGCTTTCTCGAGGCGCTGTTCCCAGAACGCCACATCTATCTCCGCACGGCCGGGGGCGAAGTCCGCGGGATCGTGCTTACGACCGGCCGCCAGGTCGCCGCTGCGTGCGTCGGGGCCCTGCTCGCTCTCTGGATGGTGATCTGCACGGGCTCGATGGTCATCGCGGCCAACCAGCCGAACGCGGCCGACCAGGCCGCGGCGCGCACCAAAGCCTACTACGAGCGCATGACCGCCGACCGCCAGGCGAAGCTCAACAGCGCCATGGCGCAGCTCAGCGACACGAACGGCGCGCTCAGCGCGTTCGCCCGCTCGGTCGAGAGCCGCCACGCGGCCCTCGCCATGCTGCTGACCGAAGCGCGTGGCGATCCCGGCGCAGCGCAGGCGCTGGCGCCGACCGTGCTGACCGCCGACGCCAACCCGCTCGCTGGCGTTCGCGCCGTCGAGGCAGACCAGGACCGACTGATCGCCGAGGCCCAGATCTACGCCAAGTCGCGCGCCGACCGCCTCAGACTGGCGTTCAAGCTCGCCGGCCTCGACCCCGGGTCGTTCAGCCCGTCGGGCTCTGAGAACCTGGGCGGTCCGTTGATCGAGAACAATGACCCCCGCGCGCTCGCCGCCGTACTGGACGTTGACGAAGGCTTCGCGGAGCGGATCCAGCGCGCCTCGGCCGATCTCTCCGATCTGCGCAATCTGACCGACGTCGTCCACGCGCTGCCGCTGGCTGCGCCGACGGTGGGCACGCGCAAGGCAAGCGGGTTCGGCGTGCGCATCGATCCGTTCACCGGACGGCCCGCTTTCCATCCGGGGCTGGATTTCGCCGGCCCCATGTATACGCCGGTGCATGTGACAGCGCCCGGCGTCGTCTCCTTCACCGGCCAGCGCAACGGCTATGGCAACGTCGTCGAGATCGACCACGGCCATGGCCTGAAGACACGCTTTGGCCATCTGGCCGTCATCTATGTGAAGGTCGGCCAGCATGTCGCCATCGGCGATCGGCTGGGCGGCATCGGATCGACCGGCCGTTCGACCGGGCCTCACCTGCACTATGAGGTCTGGGTTGACGGGCGCCTGCAGAACCCTGAACGCTTCTTGGAGGCTGGCCAATATGTTCAGCAAGCAACCAACTAAACCGACCGCATCAACTCCCAGCGCGAGCATCATGAGCGAGATGAACACTCCCACCGACTCAAACAATCTGCGCAAGCCGGCGGCGTCGCCCAAGGTCGCCTCCCTCATCGCGTCCGACACCACCATCGACGGCGGCGTAAGCGGCGACACCGAGCTGCACGTCGACGGCGTAATCCGCGGCGATGTGAGCGTCGCCCGCCTCTCCATCGGCGAAGGCGGCCAGATCGAGGGCGCCGTGCAGGCCGAGTGCGTCGAGGCGCGCGGCCGCGTCATCGGCTCGATCAGCGCCAAGCAGGTCAGGCTGTACGCGAGCTGCCACATCGACGGCGACATCACCCACGAGCAGCTGACGATGGAGGCCGGGGCATTTTTCCAGGGCCGCAGCCTGAAGTTCCAGCGCACCTCGACGCCGGTGGCGGCCATCACCGGCGAAGTGATCGAGATCAACGCAGCCGAGTAGACGCCCGCGCGCCGACCAGACGCCGCTAGCGCGCCTCGCCCGCGTCGCGCGTCGCGCCGACGCGCTGGGCGAGCGCCGCGCCCATGAAGTCGTCGAGATCGCCGTCCAGAACGCCGCCGGTGTCGGAGGTCTCGACGTCGGTCCTCAGATCCTTGACCAGCTGATAGGGCTGCAAGACGTACGAGCGGATCTGATGCCCCCAGCCGATGTCGGTCTTCTGGTCCTCGACCGCCTGCGCCGCCGCCTCGCGCTTCTGCAGCTCCAGCTCGTAGAGCCTGGCGCGTAACATCTTCCACGCCTCATCGCGGTTCTGGTGCTGCGAGCGCCCCGCCTGACAGGCGACCGCGACGCCGGTCGGGATGTGCGTCAGCCGCACGGCGGAGTCGGTCTTGTTGATGTGCTGGCCGCCCGCGCCGGATGCGCGGTAGGTGTCGGTGCGCACGTCGGCCGGGTTGATGTCGATCTCGATCGCGTCGTCGATCACCGGGTAGACCCAGACCGAGGCGAAGCTCGTGTGCCGCCGGGCATTGGAATCGAACGGCGAAATGCGCACCAGCCGGTGCACGCCGGCCTCGGTCTTCAGCCAGCCGTAGGCGTTTGGGCCTTTCACCTGCAGTGTCGCCGACTTGATGCCGGCTTGTTCCCCCGCCGTCTCCTCGACGAGCTCGGTCGTAAAGCCGTGCGCCGTCGCCCAGCGCGTGTACATGCGCAGCAGCATCTGGGCCCAGTCGGCCGACTCCGTGCCGCCGGCGCCGGAGTTGATTTCCACATAGGCGTCGTTGGCGTCCGCCTCGCCGGCGAGCAGCGCCTCGAGTTCGGCCCGGGCGGCGCGCGCCTTGATCAGCTCCAGTTGGGCGCGGGCGTCGGCCAGGGACTCCTCATCGCCGTCCTCGTCGGCCAGTTCGGCGTAGCCGACGGCGTCGGCCAGCTCGCGCTCCAGCGACCGCACGGCCTCGACCTGCCCGGCCAGGCGGGTGCGCTCCCGCATCAGCGCCTGGGCGTCAGCCGGCCGCTCCCAGAGGCTGGGGTCTTCGACGCGCGCGTCGAGTTCGTCCAGGCGCCTTAGGGCCGGAGCCCAGTCAAAGTCGCCTCCTGAGCAGTTCGATCGACTGCTCGATGTCGGCCTGCGCGGCCTCGACATCCGGTCTCATGCCAAACTCCTGGCGGTTGCTGGCGCCTAATATAGGCCGTTCAGGTCGGACGGCGCATGCTTCGGCGGCGCCGCGGGCGGAGCGCCAGCGGGCGGCTGGCCGCCTGGCGGCGGCGGCGCGTTCGGGTTGCGCGTAATGGCGTTGTTGTCGCTGGCCGAGAACGGCGCGCTCGGACCGGTCGGCAGGTCTTTGGGCCGGAAGGCTTCGCTGGCCCCGTTGACGATCGCGAACTTCGCATCCGGGGGCACGCGGAAGTCGTGCACAGGCGTGTCCTTCAGCGCCTGTTGCATGAAGTCGATGAAGATCGGCACCGCGTCGACCGCGCCGGTCTCGTTCGGCCCGAGCGAGCGGTTGTCGTCGAAGCCGACGAAGACGCCCACGACGATGTCCGGCGAAAAACCGACGAACCATGCGCTGCGGAAGTCGTTGGTCGTCCCGGTCTTGCCGCCGATAGGCCGCCCGAGAATGTGCGCCTGATAGGCGGTCCCATGCTCGACGACCCCCTCCATCATCGATGTCAGCTCGTACGCGGCGATTGGATCGAAGATCTGTTGCCCCGAAGGTTCGATGCGCGGGCTCTCATCGCCGTTGAAGGCGGCGTCGCAGCGCGTGCACGGCCGTTGGTCCGCGTCCAGGATCGGATGGCCGTCGCGATCCTCGACCTCTTCGATAAGGTGCGGCGTGACGCGGCGGCCGCCGTTGATGAAAGCGGAATAGGCCGCCGTCAGGCGGAAGGGCGTCGTCTCGCCGGCGCCGAGCGCCATCGCGAGATCGGGGTCCATCCTGTCGACCACGCCGGCCTTGAGCGCCGTATCGACGATCTTCGGCATGCCCACCTGCATCGCCAGGCGCACAGACATGGTGTTCAGCGACAACGCCAAGCCCGTCCGCAGCGTCTGGGCGCCATAAATGCCCTTGTGGAAGTTCTCCGGCGACCACACCTGGCCGCCTACGCCCTTGAGCGAGATCGGCCCAGCGTCGACCGTCGAGGCGGGCGTGAATCCGTTTTCGAGCGCGGTCTCGTAGACGAACGGCTTAAAGGCCGACCCGGGCTGCCGCATCGCCTGGGTGGCGCGATTGAAGTTGGAGAGCGAGAAGCTGTAGCCGCCCACCATGGCCAGCGTCCGCCCGCTCCAGGGGTCGATCGCCACCAGCGCGCCGTTCACCGCCGGCACCTGCTTGAGGTTGAACTGACCAGCTCCGGCTGGCGCGACGAACACCAGGTCGCCGACGTTCAGACCTTTTCCCGCGTGCGCCCACGCCATGTCGGCGCCGACGATCGTCCCGGTCGTCCCATCGGCCAGCTGGACGCGCCCGTTCGCCTCGAGCACCCGCGCGGGGCGCCAGTCGCGCCGTTCGGCCGGCGCGTGGCCCAGCGGACCTTTCGCCCAGTTGGCGGCGTCTTCGGAGTGACCCCATGCGCCCCGCCAGCCGTGGCGCCGGTCGTAGGCTTCGAGGCCGTTCATCAGCGCCTCGCGCGCCATCGTCTGCAGGCGCGGATCGAGGGTGGTGCGCATGTAGAAGCCGCCCTCGTCGACCTTGGGCCCCAGCGTCTGGATGGCGCGCTCGCGCACCTCTTCGACGAAGTAGTCGGCGTCGTGGTAGCGGGTCCGCTCGGGCGCGTTCTGGACGACCAGGTCCTCGGCCATCGCCGCGTCGGCCTGCTGGCGGCTCACCCAACCGAGCTCGAGCATCTGACCGATGATCCAGTTTCGCCGCCGGATGGCCGCGGCCTTGTTGCGCACCGGCTGGTAGTTGTCCGGCCCTTTCGGCAGCGCCGCCAGGTAGGCGCATTCGGCCAGGTCGAGGTCGGTGAGCGGCTTGCCGAAGTAGTTGTAGGCGGCCGCGCCAACGCCGTAAGAGCGATACCCCAGCCAGATCTCGTTCATGTAAAGTTCGAGGATCTGCTTCTTCGTCAGCGTGTTCTCGAGCCGCTGGGCGAGGATCGCCTCCTTCAGTTTGCGGCCGAAGGTCGCCTCGTTGGTCAGAAGGACGTTCTTGGCCACCTGCTGGGTGATGGTCGACCCGCCCTCGAGACGCCGGCCATGGATGATGTTGACGACGTCCTTGCCCATCGCCCGCATCATGCCGGCCGGATCGACGCCGCCGTGCTGGAAGAAGTTGCGGTCCTCGGCGGCGAGGAAGGCGTTGACGAGCTGCGGCGGGATCTGGTCGTAGGGAACGAAGATTCGCCGCTCGCGCGAGAATTCGCCGATCAGGGTCCCGTCCCAGGCGTAGACGCGCGTGGCCGTCGGCGGGCGGTAGTCTGCCAGCTGCGAGGCGTCCGGCATGTCGTGGAACAGCCACGCGGCGTAGATCGCCAGGGACAGCGCCGCGACGGCGACCAGGCTCAGCGCCACGACGCCGCCCGTCGCGATCCATCGTCCTGCGAACTTCACCGCCGGGAGACCTCTCAACGCGACCCAGGCGAGGCTCTAGCCTGTGTCGGGTCCGGCGGAAAGGCTCGCGTGCGCGACGCGACAGCGTTGTCTTCGCGCGATTCAAGGCCGATGAGTGGCGGCCAATCGAGGGGGGCTTCGTGAAGGTCGGCGTCGTCATATGCAGCGCTGTCGCCGTGCTGGCCACGGGCGGCGCGCGCGCCGCGCCGGCACCGGAATCGCCGCCTCCCGAGGCGGCTGGCGCCAGCGTCGGCGTGACCAGCTATCCGGCCAGCTTCTTCGCCCACCTGCAGCCGAACACCGCGCTCGAGATGATCCTCGCCCTGCCCGGCTTCTCGCTGGACACCGGCGACAGCGTGCGCGGGTTCGGCGGCGCGGCGGGCAACGTGCTCATCGACGGCGACCGACCCGCGGCCAAGAGCGACACCCTCGACGACATCCTCAAGCGCATCCCCGCCAGTCAGGTCGAGCGCATCGACATCATCCGCGGCGGCGCGCCGGGCATCGACATGCAGGGCAAGACGGTCATCGCCAACGTGATCCGCAAGAACGCCGTCGCCCGGCGGCTGACCATCCAGGCGTTGGGCATGCTGCTGGCGAGCGGGCGGCTCGACCACCAGCTGCGGGCGGAGGCGTCGGAGACGCTGGGCGACGTCTCGCTCGAGGGCGCGCTCATCCACTACCAGGTTCCTGACGACGGTCTGGGCGACGGCCTGCACACGGTCGCAGACGCCGCCGGCGGCGCGCCGCAGACGGACGCCGAGCACGCGCTGGCGGAGCTCAGGATCACCAAGGCGACCGGCGGGATGGAACGGCCGCTGCTGGGCGGCAAGCTGAGCGTCGACGGCTCCTACACCGGCAACAACTACGGCTCGCGCATCTACGACCTCTCGCCGCTCGCGGCGGCGCAGCAGACCGAGTTCTTCAGGCAGAACCAGGACACGAGCGAACTCGGCGTGCGCTATGAGCGGCGCCTCGGACCGAAGCTTGGCGTTGAGCTCTATGCGCTGCAGCAGCTCGGCGACACCAGCGAGAACGACCACCTGTTCACGCCCTTCGACGACACGCTCTTCACGCTCAGCCGGCGGCAAGGCGAGAGCATCGCCCGCGCGATCCTGACCTCCGACGTGACGCCCAAGCTGCAGCTGCGATACGGCGCGGAAGGCGACGACAACTGGATGGTCAGCCACACGAACGAGACCGACCAGGGCGCGGTCGTCGTCGTTCCAGCGGCCAACATCCTCGTGACGGAGTTGCGCGGCGAAATCTTCGCCGACGCCACCTGGCGGGCGACGTCCAAGCTCACCTTCGAAGCCGGCCTGCGCACCGAGGCGTCCCGTCTTCAGTCATCGGGCGACGTCAGCGCGACCGAGCGGTTCGTCTTTCCCAAGCCGCGCCTCGTGGTGACCTGGACCCCCAACGCGTCCGACCAGCTGCAATTGCGCATCGAGCGCGAGGTGTCGCAACTGGACTTCAATAATTTCGCCGCGCAGGGCTCGTTGGTGAGCGGCGAGCACGCCGGCAACCCGCAACTCACCCCGGCGCAGGACTGGGTGCTCGAGGCCTCGGTCGACCACCGGTTTTGGAAGGGCGGAGACGTAAGCCTCACGCTGCGCAACTTCTGGCTGGCGGAGGTGATCGATTTCGCGCCGCTCTGCAGCGGCGCCGCAGCCCTCGCCGGCTGCGTTCCGAACAACGAATTCGACGCGCCGGCCAATATCGGCTCGGGCGAGCAACGCGCGCTGCTGGCGGCGCTCACGCTGCCCACCGACCGTCTGGGTATTGCAAATGGCCAGATCATCCTGCGCGGCGTGTGGCGGTTCTCGCGCGTCACCGACCCCAGCACGCTTCGGCCGCGCGGCGTCTCCGGGCTGCATCCCTTCGACGGCGAGGCGCACTTCGTGCAAGGACTGCCCGGGCTAAAGTCGACCTGGGGCGTCGACGTGGGCCTCGCCTGGCGCCAGATCGAGTATCATTTCAACGAGATCGACACGCAGCGGCTGAGCGCGACGGTGAACGTGTATTTCGAGTACAAGCCCCGGCCGGATCTCAGCCTGCGCGTCGAAGCCGACAACCTCATCGCCCACAACTTCGTGCAGACGCGCGCCTTCTTCGACCCGTTCCGCGGCGCCGGCGTGGGCGCCCTCAGCGCCGTCGACACCCGGCGCACACGGTTCGGCCCGGAACTCGCGGTTCAGGTGCGCAAGGTCTTCGGCTGACTCGCGCTTAGCGCGACGCGACCATGGTCGGCTGGCGGAAGTAGGCGTCGATCGAGGCGGCGACCTCGCCCATGAAGTGGTCGCGCTGCGCCGGACTGGCCAGCAGCCGCTCGTCGTCGGCGTTGGTGATGAAGCCCATTTCGAGAAGCACCGCCGGCACGTCCGGCGCGAGCAGCACCATGAAGCCGGCGTCGCGATGGCCGGCGTGCGCCTGGGCGCGATCGCCGATGTGGGCCACGAGATCCTCGGCGAAGGCGGCCGAGCGGTTGCGCGTGGCGCGCTGGGTGAGGTCGTGCAGTATCTCGTTCACAGCCTGCGCGTGCGCCGGCGCATCGGCGCTCATCAGCCAGTCGTTGCGGTCTGTGACGCCGTGCACCACGCGCTCGGATCCCTTGTCGGACAAGGTGTAGACCGTCGCGCCGTGCAGCGTCGACTGCGGACCGCCGGAGTCGGAGTGCAGCGAGATGAAGAGGTCGGCGTTCGCGCGCCGGGCGATTTGCACGCGCGTTTCGAGAGGGATGTAGACGTCGGATTCGCGCGTCATGACGACCCGATAGCGGCCGGTCGCCTCGAGCTTGGCCTTCAGCACGCGCGCCGCCGCCAGGTTCAGATCCTTCTCGCGGGTGTTGGCCCCGAGCGCACCGGGGTCGTGCCCCCCGTGACCCGGATCGATGACAATGACCTTGCGCGTATGCGGCGGCTGCGCCTCCGTCGAGAGCTGGCGCAGCGGCGCAGCTTCGGTGGCCGTCGTCGTCGTCGCGCCGGCCGCGGTCGGCGCAAGGTCGACGACATAGCGATAGACCGTGACGCCGTCCGCCGGCGGCAGCAGGAAGCGGCGGCTCACCACAGCCGAACGGGCCAGCATCAGCCGCACGCGCGCCGCGCCGGCGGCGTTGTCGACGGACCAGCCGGAGACCAGGCCGAGCCCAGGACCCTGCCGGTCGGTCTCCACCGAGACACCGGGCAGCGCCAGCACGATCGGCTGATCGGCCGCGCCGGCGCCAGCGATGAGCCGGCCCTTGGCGGCCTGGTCGAGTTCGATGACAACCCGGGTCGTCGTGAGGTCGCCGCCGAGGCGCACGCCGACGACGCCGTCGGTCGCTGGCGGGCTCTGCGCGGCGGCGGTGGCGAGGCAAAGCAGCGCGCCCAGCGAAGCCGCCAGCCGTCCCCATGCCGAACCTATTGCGCCTAGAAGTCGCGGAGGCATCCTGAAGAGCCGCCCCTTGACTGATTTTCTGCTTTTACGACCGCACGGTAGAGTCTGTCCTATAGAAATTCCGTTAACCGGTCGGCCGCCGCCGAGCCTTTCCTTTTTCCCGCGAATATTGCAGACTCGCCCTTGCGTCGCGCCGTGCTCGAAAAGGACCGCGACGGCGCACGGCGCCCAAGGCGGCCTCGTCCTTTCGTGCGTTCGACCGATTCTCGGCGAGCGCACCGGTGGCGAAGCGCCCGCGCTGAAGAGACGCCGCGCCATCCCGGCGCGAATTGGACAATCCCATGGGCCGCGACGCTCACGCCGCTTTCTGGCCGCAGGTTTCCCCCGCCATTTTCGGCGCCCGGAACCTTGGCGCGCGCGCCCTTCAGCCCATCAGGCCCCCGGAGCCAGGCTCCGGCGCGCGCCTGGGAGACCTTTTCCATGACCAAGAGAATGTTGATCGACGCCGCCCACGCGGAAGAAACCCGCGTCGTGGTGGTGGACGGAACCCGGATTGAGGATTTCGACTTCGAGAGCCGTAGCCGCAAGCAACTGCGCGGCAATATCTATCTGGCCAAAGTCACCCGCGTAGAACCGAGCCTGCAGGCGGCGTTCGTCGACTATGGCGGCAATCGCCATGGCTTCCTGGCCTTCAACGAAATCCACCCCGACTACTACCAGATCCCCCTCGCGGACCGCGAAGCGCTGCTCCGCGAAGAGGCCGAGGAGAGCGATGAGGCGCCCGCCGCCCGAGCCGCCGACGACGATGCGGACGAAGACGAAAGCGACGACGACGTCATGGGCGAGGAAGCCGCGCGCCGACGCCGCCGCGCGGTGCGCCGCTACAAGATCCAGGAGGTGATCAAGCGCCGCCAGATCATGCTGGTGCAGGTCGTCAAGGAAGAGCGCGGCACCAAGGGCGCGGCGCTGACCACCTATCTGTCGCTGGCCGGCCGCTATGGCGTTCTGATGCCCAACACCGCGCGCGGTGGCGGGGTCAGCCGCAAGATCACCACCGCGACCGACCGAAAGCGGCTGAAAAACCTGGTCGCCGAGCTTGGCGTGCCGCACGGCATGGGCCTGATCGTGCGCACGGCCGGCGCCAAGCGCACCAAGGCCGAGCTCAAGCGCGACTACGAGTATCTGATGCGCCTGTGGGAGGACATCCGCGACAAGACGCTGCACTCGATCGCACCGGCGCTGATCTACGAGGAAGAAGACCTGGTCAAACGCGCCATCCGCGACATGTTCGACAAGGACGTCGAGGGCGTCTGGGTCGAAGGCGACGCGAGCTTCCGCGAGGCGCGCGATTTCATGCGCATGCTGATGCCCAGCCAGGCGAAGAAGATCCAGCACTACGCCGAGCCGACGCCCCTGTTCGCCCACGCCAAGGTCGAGGAGCATCTGGCGCAGATCTACTCGCCGGTCGTGCCGCTGAAGTCGGGCGGCTATCTGGTGATCAACCAGACCGAGGCGCTGGTCGCCGTCGACGTGAACTCCGGCCGCTCGACCCGCGAGCGCAACATCGAAGCCACGGCGCTGAAGACCAACCTCGAAGCGGCAGACGAAGCGGCGCGGCAGCTGCGCCTGCGCGATCTGGCCGGCCTGATCGTCATCGACTTCATCGACATGGACGAGTCGAAGAACAATCGCGCGGTCGAGAAACGCCTGAAGGACTCGCTCGCCGACGACCGGGCGCGCGTCCAGATGGGCAAGATTTCCAGCTTCGGGCTCATGGAGATCAGCCGCCAGCGACGCCGTTCGGGCGTGCTGGAAGGCACGACCCACGTCTGCGAGCACTGCCAAGGCACCGGCCGCGTGCGCTCGACCGAGTCCAGCGCGCTCGACGCGCTGCGCGGGGTGGAAATGGAAGCGGTGCGCACCGGGGGCGGCGCGATCACGCTCAGGGCCCCGACCGCGGTCGCGCTCTACCTGCTGAACGAGAAACGCGCCTACCTCGAACGCGTGCGGGTGGTGCACGGGCTGGACGTGACAGTCGTCGTCGACGATTCGCTCGGTCATGCGCCCTACGCGCTCGACCGCACCGAGACGCGCGATCACGACACCGCGCAGGTGGCCGCGCCGCCAGCCGGGCGCCTCGAAATGATTCCGGGTGACGACTTCGACGACGAGGACGAGCTCGAGGCCGAAATCGAAGCCGAAGACGTCGACGACGACGAGCCGACCGCGCGCCTGGAGCAGCAGGAGCGCGAGGACGACGACGGCCAGCGGCGCTCGCGGCGCAGGCGCCGCCGGCGTGGCGGTCGGCGCGACGAGGCGCCGGTGAGCGTTGGCGACGCGGGCGCCGCGAACGACATTGGCGAAGACGCGGAGAGCGGCGCAGCCCCGACGGCAGCGGAGGTGCGTGACGCCGGCGACCCCCTCGGCCAGAAGCGCCGGCGGCGCGGGCGGCGCGGCGGGCGGCGGATGCGCGACGAGGCCGGGGGCGACGAGCCCTACGTCTGGCATCGTCCGCGCGTGCCCGAGGGCGATCCCTACATCTGGATGGAGCCGGGCTTGGCGCCTGCACCGCACGCGCCGCCCGTCCTGGCCGAGGCGGCGCCCGTGATCGAAACCGCCGAGGCGGCGCCTGTGATCGAAGCCGCCGAGGCGGCGGTCGAGACGGCCATGGTCGCGGAAGTCGACGCGCCAGATCTCGACGTCTGGGTCGAGCTGCCGGCCGAGCCGGAGCCCAAGGCGAAGGCGCCGCGGGCCCGGCGAAGCCGCGCGAAAGCCGCTGCGAGCGAGCCAGCCGCGGAGGCTGAGGTTGCAACGGAGGGCGCGGCCGCACCGGCGCCGGTCGCAGAGCCCGAACCGACCGCTGAGCCGGCCCACGACCCTGAGCCGCAGCTGGAGCCGGTCGGCGCGCTGACCGAGCCTGAGCCCGTGGCGGCGTTCGTCGAGCCCGCCGAACCGGACGCCGCGGAGATCTCGAGTCCGCCGGCGCAACCGAAGCGCGGCTGGTGGCGGCGCAGCGGTTGAGACTTTCGGACCGCAATGCGTTAATGGCCAACTGAAGGACCGGGCGGGGGCGCAACGACCTTGGAGCCGCGCGCATGAGCCACGCGTTCGCAAGTCCGTCTCCGCGACAGCGCGTGGGCGCCGCCTTCGGCGCGATCGTGCTGGCCATCGGCGTGATCGCGCCGGCAACTGCGGTTCATGCGCAGGACGCCCCGGTCGGGCTGCTCAGCGACACCGAGATGGACGAGATCATCCGCAAGGACGCGGACCCGATCTTCGTCGCGGCCGGGCTGAATCCAAAGTCGGTCCGCACCTACATCGTCGCCGACGCGACGCGCGAAAACATGAATTCCTTCGTGACCGGCGGGCAGAACATGTTCGTTACCGCCGGCCTGATCATGCAGACCAGGACGCCGAACGAGCTGATCGGCGTCTTCGCGCACGAAACCGGCCACATGGCCGGCGGCCACCTGATCCGTGAGGCGGAGGGCGAGAAGCAGTCGCTCGCCACCTACCTCCTCACGCTCGGGCTTGGAATCGCCGCCGCCGCCGCCGGGGCGCCTGACGCAGCCGGCGGCCTCATCTACAGCGCCGGAGAGTTCGCCTATCTGACCCACGCGGGGTTCACCCGCACCCAGGAGGCGTCGGCCGACCAGGCCGCGGTGACCTACCTCGAGCGGTCCGGAAACTCGGCCAAGGGGCTCGTCGATTTCTTCGACAACTTCCGCTATGAGGAGGTGTTTTCGGAGGCGAAGCGCTATCGCTTCTTCGACGACCACCCGCTGACCGACGACCGCATCGAAGCGCTGCAGGTCCGGGCCCAGCAGCAGTCGCACTACAACGACGTCGACACCCCCGAGGCCATCGAACGCCACCAGATCCTGATCGCCAAGCTGCGCGGCTATCTCGACATGCCCGAGCAGACGCTGCTCGACTATCCCTCGACGGACACGAGCTTTCCCGCGCGTTACGCCCGCGCCATCGCCTATTCGCGCGAGTTCGAGATCGACAAGGCGAGCAAGCTGATCGACGCGCTGATCGCCGAGCGGCCGAAAGATCCCTACCTCTACCAGCTCAAGGGGCAGATGTTCTTCGACGCCGGGCGCGCGGCGGACGCTGAGGCGCCGCTGCGCCAGGCCGTGGCGCTGAAGCCTGACGCGCCTGAACTCCTGACCCTGCTCGGCCAGACCCTTCTTGCTCAGAACGATCCGACCAAGGTCGACGAGGCGATCGCCAAGCTGCGTCTCGGCGTCGCGATCGACCCGGACGGCATCTTCACCTCGTTCGGCTGGTTCTACCTCTCGCAAGCCTACGCCCAGAAGGGCGACGAAGGCTTGGCGCGGCTGGCGGCGGCCGAGCAGAATTTCGGGCTTGGGCAAAGCAACGACGCGCGGATGTTCGCCATGCGCGCGCGCATGTTGCTCCCCCGGGGAAGCCCCGAGTGGCGGCGCGCGACCGACATCGTGCTGACCTCCAAACCCACCAACGAAGACCTGCGCATGCTCGCGCAGGGAAACGGCGCCAACGCGCCGGAGAAACGCTAGAGGCCCTGCCCATGTCCGCTGCCCGTCTCCTTGCCGTTATGGCTGCTGCGACGCTTGCCCTTAGCGCATGCAGCAAATCCGCCGACATCGACGCGCGCATCCATGACTACATTCTCGCCCACCCGGAGATCATCCAGCAGGCGATGAACAAGCTGCAGGCGCAGCAGGACGCCGCCGACGCCGCCAAGGCGAAGGTGGCCATCAACCAGTATCGCCAGGCGATCGAGCGCGACCCGCGCGACTTCGTCGCCAACCCCGGCGGCAAGATCACGCTGACGGAGTTCTACGACTACCGCTGTCCGCACTGCATCAACGCGGCGGCATCGGTCCTGCGGATCATCCACGACGATCCGGACGTGCGCGTGGTGTTCAAGGAATTCCCCATCTTCGGCGCGACCTCGGAACACGCTGCTGCAGCGGCGATCGCTCTGAAAGACAAAGGCGGCGACGAACTGGGCCTCTACCAGGACATGATGAACACCCGCCCGCTGGACGACGCCGCGATCGACCGGATCGCGCGCGCCCACGGCGTCGACCCGGGGGTGTTGGACCACGGTCCGATCCGCGAGCAGGCGCAGGCGCAGATCCTGGCGGTCAGAAAGCTCGCCATCGACCTCGGCATCGAGGGAACGCCAGCCTTCATCGTTGGCGATACGCTCGTGCCTGGCGACGACACGAGCGCTGTGACGCAGGCGATCGCCCAGGCCCGCAACCAGCACGGATAGCGCGCGACCTTCCGCCCCTTGACGTTGATAGTGCGTCGCACCATATGAGCCTCAAATTGCTGCGTCGCACAATCGCGGCGTGGGACCTAAGGAGGCTGTCACCTATGTTCATATCGTTCTTCCGCTCGCTCGCCCGCGCATTCGGCGAAGGTTTCGAGCTGCTCGCGCGCCTGCCGGCTTCGTCGGTGCGTCACGCCATCTTCCCGTTCGCCTAATTCGAACCGCCGGCCGCGCCGGCGCCTGAAACAGCGATTCGAGGCCCCTCCCCGCGCGGGAGGGGCCTTTTTCGTTCGCTTGTCAGATGAGGCCGGCCAGCGGCGACGAGGGATCGGCGTAAGCGCGCCGCGCCATGCGGCCGGCCAGGTAGGCTTCGCGGCCGGCGATGACCGCATGCTTCATGGCGGCGGCCATGCGCACCGGATCCTTGGCCTCCGCGATCGCGGTGTTCATCAGCACCGCGTCGCAGCCGAGCTCCATGGCGATCGTCGCGTCCGAAGCCGTGCCGACCCCGGCGTCGACCAGCACCGGTACGCCCGCCTGTTCGACGATGAGGCCGATGTTCAGTCGGTTTTGCAGACCGAGCCCCGAGCCGATCGGCGCGCCGGCCGGCATGATCGCCGCAGCGCCCGCGTCCTCGAGCTTGCGGCAATAGACCGGATCGTCGCTGCAATAGACCATTACCGAAAAGCCGTCGGCGACGAGCATCTTCAGCGCCCGGAGCGTTTCCTCCATGTCCGGGTAGAGGTGCTTGGCCTCAGAGAGCACCTCGAGCTTGACGAGGTCCCAGCCGCCGGCCTCGCGCGCCAGGCGCAGCGTGCGCACCGCCGCCTCGCCGGTGTGGCAGCCGGCGGTGTTGGGCAGGTAGGTGAAACGATCGGGCTTCACGAAGTCCACGAGCATCGGCTGGGTCGGGTCGGAGAGATTGACCCGCCGCAGCGCCACCGTGACGATCTCGGCGCCCGCCGCCTCGGCCGCCGCGGCGTTCAAGGCGTAGTCCTTGTACTTGCCGGTGCCGATGATCAGGCGCGACGTGAACGTCCGCCCGGCGACGCTCCAGCTGTCATCCGCTATGGTTTGCGATCCGTCCATTACCCGCCTCCAACCAACGCCACGATCTCGATCCGGTCTCCGTCGACGAGCGCCTCCGCGGCGAAGGTCGAGCGCGGCACGATGCGAAGATTGCGTTCGACGGCGACCTTGCGCGGATCGAGGCCGAGCGCCGCGACGAGCCCGGCCACGTCCCGGACGCCCGAAAACGCCCTCGCCTCGCCGTTGATGAGAATCCGCATCCTACCTCTCTCCCTTCGCCGGCATGACCCGGATCAGGTTCAGCGGGTCGCCGCGCCGGCGCCGTGCGCCGATAGCGGCCTCTCAGTCCCTTGGCGGGACTCCCCGGAGACGAGGGCCAGCCTACGCCCGCGCGGACGGCGGTCAAGCGGCGCGCGCCTTGTTCCGGCGGCGCCCGGACGATAGAAGACGCGGCGGATTCTCTGCTTTTTGACCGCACTGGCCCCGCGGGAGCGCATGCCCAAGCCGATCTATGTGCTCAGCGGCCCAAACCTCAACCTGTTGGGCGAGCGGGAGCCGGACATCTACGGGACCAGCACGCTCGAGGATATCCATGCGCTGTGCACGGCGCGTGGCCGAGCGCTTGGCCACGAGGTTGTCTTTCGTCAGTCCAACCACGAAGGTGAACTGGTGGACTGGGTGCAGGAGGCCGGCCGGGACGGCGCCGGCCTCGTGCTGAACGCCGCGGCTTACGGCCACACCTCGGTGGCGCTGCACGACGCGCTGAAGGCGCTCGCGATCCCGGTGGTCGACTGCCATCTGTCGAATCCGGCCGCGCGCGAGGCGTTTCGCCACGTCAGCTACGTGGCGCCGGCGGCGACCGGCGTCGTATCCGGATTCGGGGCGAAGAGCTATGAACTGGCCGTCGAGGCTTGTGTCGCGGCGATCGCGGCGCGAGCCGGCGCGGCGAAGCGATAAGGGGCTGACCGACACCGATGGCTGAACCCAAGGCGCCGGCCGGCGCGATCGATCCGGCCATGGTCAAGACCCTGGCCGATATCCTCACCGAGACCGGCCTGACCGAGATCGAGGTTGAGCAGCACGGGCTCAGAATCCGCGTCGCGCGCGCCAATCAGGCCGCCGTGACGTATGCCGCCCCACCGCCTGCCGCGGCCTCGACCGCGCCGGCCCCGGTCGCGCCGGCGGCGCCCGCCGCCGAAGCTCAGGTGCGCGGCGACGAGGTGAAGTCGCCGATGGTCGGCACCGTCTACCTGAGGCCCCAGCCGGACGCAGCGCCGTTCGTCCGCATCGGCGACCGCGTCGAAGCCGGCCAGACCCTGCTGATCGTCGAGGCGATGAAAACGATGAACCCGATCCACGCGCCGCGCGCGGGCGTCATCGTCGCCGTCCTGGTCGACGACGCGCAGCCGGTCGAGTTCGGCGAGCCGCTGGTCATCATCGAGTAGGTCGTTGTTCGAAAAAATCCTCATCGCCAATCGCGGCGAGATCGCGCTCCGAATCCACAGGGCGTGCAAGGAGATGGGCATCGCCACGGTGGCGGTGCACTCCGAAGCCGACGCGCAGGCCATGCACGTGCGGCTGGCCGACGAAAGCGTCTGCATCGGGCCGGCGTCGGCGGCGAAGAGCTACCTGAACATCCCTTCGATCATCGCCGCCTGCGAAATCACCGGCGCCCAGGCGGTGCACCCCGGCTATGGGTTCCTGTCCGAAAACGCCCGTTTCGCCGAGATCCTCGAGGCGCACGGCTACACCTTCATCGGTCCAAAGGCGGAACACATCCGGCTGATGGGCGACAAGATTTCGGCCAAGCGCGCGGTGAAGGCGGCGGGTCTTCCGGTCGTACCGGGTTCGGATGCGGCGATCGAGGACGAAGGCGAGGCTCTGGCGGCCGCCGAGGCGATCGGCTTTCCCGTGCTGATCAAGGCCGCCGCGGGCGGCGGCGGGCGGGGCATGAAGGTCGCCGTCGACCGCGCTGCGCTGCCCGAGGCGATCGCGACCGCGCAGGCCGAGGCCAAGGCGGCGTTTGGAGACGGCTCCGTTTATCTGGAACGCTACCTGTCGACGCCGCGCCATATCGAAGTGCAGGTGATCGCCGACAGCCACGGCGCCGTGGTTCACCTGGGCGAACGCGACTGCTCGCTGCAACGGCGGCACCAGAAGGTGCTGGAGGAAGCCCCCTCCCCGGCCATTGACGCCGCCACGCGCGCCGCGATCGGCAAGCGGGTCGCCGACGCCGTCCGCCAGTTCGGCTACCTCGGCGTCGGCACGGTCGAGTTCCTCTACGAGAAGGGCGAGTTCTTCTTCATCGAGATGAACACGCGACTGCAGGTCGAGCACCCGGTCACCGAGTGGGTGACCGACATCGACCTGGTGCAGGAGCAGATCCGCATCGCCGCCGGCCTGCCGCTGTCGTTCACCCAGGAAGACGTGATGTTCGAGGGCCACGCCATCGAGTGCCGCATCAACGCCGAGAACCCGCGCACCTTCATCCCGTCGCCCGGCGTGATCACCGACTTCCACGCGCCCGGCGGCCCGGGCGTTCGCCTCGATTCGGCGCTCTACGCGGGCTACAGGTTTCCGTCCGACTACGACAGCCTGGCCGGCAAGCTGATCGTGCACGGCCGCGACCGCGCCGAGTGCATCGCCCGCATGAAGCGCTGCCTGGGCGAAATGGTCGTGAACGGCATCGAGACGACGATTCCGCTGCTGCAGGATCTGATGCTGCAGCCGGCCTTCGTCGCCGGCGAATACGACATCCACTGGCTCGAACAGTGGATGCGGTCCGAGAGCTGACGCCGTTGCAAGCCGCGCCGCGCCCTTCCGCCTTCACCGTCGACGACCTGATCGCCTGCTACCAGCGCGGCGTCTTTCCCATGGCCGACGCCCGCGGCGACGAGCGCATCTTCCTGATCGACCCCGATCGTCGCGGCGTGATCCCGCTGCACGGCTTCCACGTGCCGCGCCGCCTGGCGCGCACCGTGCGCGCCGACGGCTTCCAGGTGCGCATCGACACCGCGTTCGACGCCGTGATCGAGGCCTGCGCCTCCGCCCGGCCTGGACGCCTGGAGACCTGGATCAACGCCCCGATCCAGGAACTCTATGGTGAACTCTACCGCCGCGGCGTGGCCCACAGCGTCGAGTGCTGGCGGGAAGGGCGGCTCGCCGGGGGCCTGTATGGCGTGACGCTGGGCGCCGCCTTCTTCGGCGAGAGCATGTTCTCGGCCGAGCGCGATGCGTCCAAGGTGGCGCTGGCGCACCTGGTCGCGCGCCTGCTCGCCGGCGGCTATCAGCTGCTCGATACGCAGTTCCTGACCGGGCACCTGGCCCAGTTCGGCGCGCTGGACATCCCGCGCGCCCACTACCGCAAACGGTTGATCCAGGCGCTGGCGAGCGAGGCGGATTTCTTCCGCATGTCGGCTCAGGCCGACGGCTGGTCGGTTTTGCAGGCGATCAGCCAAGCATCGTAGACGGGGTGCTGGAAGAGGTCGACGCCAGGGGAGTTGGCGAACATCCATCCGCGGAACACCTGCTTCGGCGGCGGCGGGGCCTTGCCGTCCGGCGGCAGCGGCTGGGAGTCGACCTCCACGTGGGCGCTGGCGTCGCTGTAGCCCTCATCCGGCGCGGTGGTTTCGCAGGCGCGGACCACGAAGATCAGGCTTTTATAGCGGATCGGCTTGTTGATCGGCGCCTCGAAGCGGAGCGTCTGGGCCGTCACCTTGTCGAGCGCCTGCAGGACGGCCGAGCCATAGCGGGGGCGCTTCAGCGGCTCGGCCTTGGCCGCCTGCGATGACGCCTCGGCGGTGTTGGTCGGCGCCGGCTGCACGTTGGCGACCTCGCCAGGCGGCGACGGCGGGGCGACGATCGCGGCGGAGAGCGCCGAGTCCGGCGGCGGCGGCGCCTCGTCGGTGGGCGCTGGCGGCGCGGCGGACGGCGATGCGGTCGCCGGTTCGCCCTGCTGGGCGCGGACAAACGCGCCGCCGGCCACGCCCAGCATCAGCGCGACGGCGGCGACGAACACGAACCTGGCCGGAGGGGTCCGCATCGCCGTTACTCCGGCCGCCAGGCTTGGTAGTCGCCGGTCGCGCGGGGCCGCTCGCCGGTGCGTGAGATCGAGCCGGTCGGCCGCCAGGCCTCGAGCGTGCCGGTCATGTTCGGCAGATGGGCCTTTTCCCAGGCGCGCCGCTTCAACGGTTCGACGGTCGGCGGTTCGTCGAAGGTGTAGTGCAGCCAGCCGTGCCAGTCGGGCGGCACCTTCGAAGCCTCGGCGTAGCCGCGATAGATCACCCAGCGGCGCTTGCGCCGGTCATAGCTGTCGCTGTTGTCCTTCGCCTCGTAGTAGCGGTTGCCGAAGTCGTCCTCGCCGATGAGGCGGCCGCGTCGCCAAGCCGTGAAGCGAATGCCGATCGTGGCCCCATTCCACCAAGTGAAAATCGACTTCAACATGGCCGGGACTATAGGACGCCAGCGCTTGCGCCGTCCAGGGCGGCGGCGGTCGGCCCGCCGCGCGGCTGTCCACAACATCTTGTGGAAACGGGCGCGCGACCCCGCAACATGTATTGCGAGCTGCCGACCCCGCGCCTAGGCTGCCGGTCGCGGAGGCAGCGATGCGCTTTCAGTCGAGGTTTGCGGCGGCCGGCGAGCGATTCGGGGGCCTCGTCGCCCGCGAGACCGAGCGCGGCGCGGGCGTTCAGACCGTCGTCGCCCCAGCCGGCTGGACCCAGGCGCAACTCGACGCCTGGATGGACTGGGCCGATCGCCTGACGCCGGACGATGGCGACGCGGCGGACGACCAGGTTCTCGGCGGCCCGCCGGTGCGGTGGGTGAACGCCCTGGCGACGAACGGCTGGAAGCTCGGGCTGTTCGACACGCCGGGCGACGCCGAAGCCTTCGCCGACGAGATCCTGGCGACGCTCCTCGGCGGGATCGCCGCGCCGGCGGCCGGGCTCGCGCCGGCGACGCCTGCGTTCGAGGTCGGCTCGGCCGACGCGGAGACCGCGTTGGGCGTTCACCTGGCCGAGGCGCGGCGGGCGGCCTTGGCGGAGGGCGCGCTGGCGGCGGCGCAGGCCAAACTCGCGGCGGTCGCCGACGCGATCGCACGCTGCGAAGGGGACCCGGACGCCTGCGCCGACCCGGCGCGAAACCTGGCGTTGGCGCGCGCCGCCCGCGCCGCCCGTGAAGCTGGCGTTCCGGACGCCCTGATCGCCGACGCCATGGCCGGAGCGCCGGCGCTGGTCGGCGCCGATCTCGATGTGCTGATCCCGCCGCCGGGACGGTTGGCGTTGGTCTGTCCACGCGGGGCGGCCCATGCACAGACCGCCGGCGCGGTCTGGGAGAGCGGCGGCGTCATCGTCCAGTTCGCGCCGGCGTCCGGCGACCCGGCGCCGACGTGGCGGGTGGCGCTGGATATCAACAGCTTCGGGAGCGGCGAGCACCTGGACGTCGACGGCCTCGCGGCCACCGCCCGCCTCTGGCTCGCCGCAGCCGCGATCGAGACTGTGGACGGCGCTGCGGAGCCGACGATCACCCTCGCCGGGCTGGGCGAGTGGTTGATGCGCCAGGGCCACCCCTTCGACGGCGAGGCGGCGCGCGGCGCGGCGTGCGAGGCGTTCGCGCTGCTCGGCGCGGCGGCGACGCTGGCGTCGGCTGAGATCGCGGCCATCCTCGGGCCAGGCGAGCGGTTCGACCTGAACCGCGCGGCGACGCTGGCGGCCATCGGCGGTCGGGCGCAGGCGTGCGACCAGGCGACGCCGCTCGGGCTCCGAACGGCGCTGATGTTCACCGAAGCACTGGCCGCCGCCAGCCGCGACGGTCTCCGGTTCGCCGGGCCCGTTGGGCTGTTCGCCGATCCGGAGCTGGCGCTCCGCCTCGGACGCGCCGGCCTTGGCGCAGCGCCCGCGGGCGCGGTTCTGGCGGCGTCCGAGACCGCGGACGGCGAGATCGTGCTTGGACTCTCGGCCGTCGCCTTCGATGGGTTGCACGCGATCGGCGCCGACGCGGACGCTGTCGGCGTGGCCCTAACCGGCCGCCGGTCGCTGGACGGCGCACCGGCGATCGACCGCGCGGCGCTGCACGCGCGCGGCTTCACCGATCACGAGATCGATGCGGCGTTCGCCGCGCTCGGGTCCGCCCGGTCGCTGGCGGCGGCGTTCGCGCCGGCAGTGGTCGGCGAGGGTTTCGTTCGCGACGTCCTGGGCGCCGACGCCGACGCGATGGCCGACCCGGATCTCGACGTTTTGGCGCTGGCCGGCTTCACCGCGGATGAGGTCGCGGCGGCCGCCGCCTACGCCTTTGGCGCGCCAAGCGTCGGCGCAGCCGATCTGCCGCCAGTGGTGAAGGCGTTGCTCGCCGCCGGCGACGAGGTCCCCTTTCACGCGCGCCTGGCCATGCAGGCGGCCTGCGAAGTGTTCGCAGACGCGACGAGCGAGGCGCCCATCGACCTCGACTGGCGCACCGACCCGGCGGCGATGCGGACGCGTCTGAACGAAGCGGCGGCAGCGGGCGTCGGCGCGATCTGGCTTCGCCGCGAACCCGCCCCGACCGACTTCCGCCTGGATCTGCCGGACGTCGAGGAGCCGGCGCGTCGCGCGGCGCCCGCGGCCGTCGTCACCGAGCGCATCGTCGAGACCGTGGTTCAGCGCGACCCGGTCCGCCGCCGCCTCCCCGACCGGCGCAAGGGCTACATTCAGAAGGCCGCGGTCGGCGGCCACAAGGTCTATCTGCACACCGGCGAGTACGACGACGGCCAGCTGGGCGAGGTCTTCATCGACATGCACAAGGAAGGCGCCGCCTTCCGCTCGCTGATGAACAACTTCGCCATCGCCGTTTCGATCGGGTTGCAATACGGCGTGCCGCTGGACGAGTTCGTCGATGCGTTCGTGTTCACCCGGTTCGAGCCGGCCGGGCCGGTGACGGGGAACGATTCCATCCGCTCGGCGACCTCGATCCTGGACTATCTGTTCCGCGAGTTGGGCGTCTCGTACCTGGACCGGGACGACCTCGCCAACGCCGATCCGCACGAGTTCCACGCCGACGGGCTGGGCGTCGGCGAGAGCGCGGGCGAGGCGCCGGTGCCGGCGTCGCGCTTCATCTCCAAAGGCTTCAGCCGCGGGACGGCGCCCGACAACCTGGTCTTCCTGCCGACCGCCGCCCGACGCGCCGAGGCGCGCGACGCGAGCGTCGCATCCGCCGAGGACATCTGCCCCGCCTGCGGCGACGTCTCGCTCGTGCGCAAAGGCGGCCTGCTGGTCTGCGAGAGTTGCGGCATCGCTCCCGAACAGGCGGGATAGGCTCCGCACCGCGAAGTTTGCTATGCGTCCGGCGGCCCCGCTGGAGGACTTCATGCTGACCGTGCACCACCTTGGCGTCTCGCAGTCCGAGCGCATCGTCTGGCTCTGTGAGGAGCTGGGCGTCCCCTACGAGCTCAAGGTCTACGACCGCGATCCGGTCACGCGCCTGGGGCCACCTGAGTACAAGGCGTTGCATCCGCTGGGCACCGCGCCGATCATCACGGACGGCGACGTCGTGCTGCCGGAGTCGGGCGCAATCATCGAGTACATCATCGGAAAATACGGAAACGGCCGCCTCAGCGTCGGGCCGGAGGCGCCGAACTACGCCGACTACCTGTTCTGGTTCCACTTCGCCAACGGCTCGATGATGCCAAGCCAGATGCGGATGATGTTCCTCAACATGGCCGGCGGGAGCGCGGACGATCCGCGCGCCCGCTTCATGCGCGAGCGCGCCGAAACGCCGTGGCGGATGGTCGAGGAGCGCTTGGGCGAGGTCCCCTACTTCGCCGGCGACGAGTTCACGGCCGCCGACATCATCATGGGCTTCATCCTGACGACCATGCGCGCCTTCGTCGCCCGCGACCTCTCTGATCAGCCCAACATCCGCGCCTATCTGAAGCGCATCGGCGAGCGCCCCGCCTACCAGCGCGCGATGGCCAAGGGCGACCCCAAGATGGCGCCGATGTTAAGCTAGCGGCCGCTTGGCCCCATGCTTGCGAGCCTCGCGCTCGACTCCGGTCCAACCGCACGAGGTGTGCCGAAATGAAAACCGCCGCGCTTGTTCTGGCGCTCAGTGTCGCCGCCGTTCCCGCGCTTGCGCAGAACGCCGCCCAGGTCAGCCACGCGGAGGCCGGCGCCAGCTGCCCGCACTGCAACCTGTTTCAGGCCGACCTGAGCAACAGGGAGATCAAGGGCCGCGACTTCGCCGGGGCGCGCCTGCGCCAGTCGGACCTCAGCCTTTCGGTGTTCAACCACACCAGCTTCGCCGGCGCGGATCTGCGCGACGTGAACGGCTACGGCGCCCTCTTCACCGACGCCAACATGGCGGGCGCCGACATGACCAACGCCACCTTCGTCGGGGCCTACCTGGAAGGCGCCAACCTGCGCGGCGCACGTCTCTCGGGCGTGAACTTCTCCGGCGCCGAGATGGAGCGCGCCGTCGGCCTCAGCCAAGGCCAGCTCGACGCCGCCTGCGGCGACGACTCGACCAGGCTGCCCCACGGCCTGCACCTGCGCGCCTGCCGCCAGTAGCGGCGGCCCGACGCCGCGCTAGCCTTTCGGCGGCGCGACGGTGCGGATGTTCAGCTCCTTGAGCTGTTCGTCGCGCACGCGGGAGGGGGCGCCCATCATCAGGTCCTCCGCCTGCTGGTTCAGCGGGAAGGCGATGACGTCGCGGATGGCGCTCGCGCCGGCCAGAAGCATGACGATGCGGTCGATGCCCGGCGCGATGCCGGCGTGCGGCGGCGCGCCGAACCTGAACGCGTTCAGCATCCCGGCGAATTGCGTCTCGACCTCCTCGGCGGAGTAGCCGGCCAGTTCGAACGCCTTCAGCATGATGTCCGGGCGGTGGTTCCGGACCGCCCCCGACGAGAGTTCAACCCCGTTGCAAACGATGTCGTACTGGTAGGCGACGATGGCGAGCGCGTCGTTGACCTTGAACGCGTCCATCTCGCCCTGGGGCATCGAGAACGGGTTGTGCGAGAAGTCGATCCGGCGGGTGTCCTCGTTGAACTCGTACATCGGGAAGTCGACGATCCAGCAGAACTTGAACTGCTCCTCGTCGACGAGCCCGAGATCGGTCCCGACCTTGGTGCGCGCCAGGCCGGCGAACCTGTAGAACGCCTGCGGCTGGCCGGCGGCGAAGAAGACCGCGTCGCCGACCTGCAGATCAAGCTGTGTCCGGATCGCCTCGGCCCGCTCGGGGCCGATGTTGCGCGCGACGGGGCCGGCGCCGCCCTCCTCCCCTTCGCGCCAGAAGATGTAGGCCAGGCCCGGCTGGCCCTCGCCCTTGGCCCAGTCGTTCATCCGGTCGCAGAAGGCGCGCGAGCCGCCGCCGGGCGCTGGGATGGCCCAGATCGCCGCCTTCGGCTCGTTCAGGATGTTGGCGAACACCTGGAAGCCCGAGCCGCGGAAGTGTTGGGAGACGTCGGCCATCTCGATGGGGTTGCGCAGGTCCGGCTTGTCGCTGCCGTACTTGCCGATCGCCTCGCGGAACGGGATGCGCGGAAAGGGCGCCGGCGTCACCGGCTTGCCGGCCGCGAACTCCTCGAACAGGCCCTGCATCACCGGCTCGATGACCGCGAAGACGTCCTCCTGGGTCGCGAAGCTCATCTCCATGTCGAGTTGGTAGAACTCGCCCGGCGAGCGGTCGGCGCGCGCCGCCTCGTCGCGGAAGCAAGGCGCGATCTGGAAATAGCGGTCGAAGCCGGCGACCATCAGCAGCTGTTTGAACTGCTGCGGCGCCTGGGGCAGCGCGTAGAACTTGCCCGGGTGCAGCCTGGACGGGACGAGGAAGTCGCGCGCGCCCTCGGGCGAGGAGGCGGTCAAAATCGGCGTCTGAAACTCGAGGAACCCCTGCTCGATCATGCGTCGGCGGATCGAGTCGATCACCTTGGCGCGCAGGACGATGCTGGCGTGCAGGCTCTCGCGCCGAAGGTCGAGGTAGCGGTACTTCAGGCGCAGTTCTTCCGGATAGTCGGGCTCTCCGAACACGGGGACCGGCAGCTCGGCCGCTTCCGAGAGGACCTCGAGGGCGTCGATGCGCACCTCGACCGCGCCGGTCGGCAGGTTCGGGTTGATGGTGTCGTCGCTGCGCGCGACCACACGGCCGTCGATGCGGATGACACTCTCGGCGCGCAGCCGCTCGGCCACCGCGAAGCCCGGCGTCTCCGGGCTGAGCACGAGCTGCGTCAGGCCGTAGTGGTCGCGCAGGTCGATGAACAGCAAGCCGCCGTGGTCGCGCTTGCGATGGATCCAGCCGGAGAGGCGCACGGACTGGCCGGCGTCGCCCGCGCGGAGCGCGCCGCAGGTGTGGGTGCGATAGGCGTGCATAAGGCGGACTCTTGCGCCGATTCCTGACCAGGGCCGATTTCGAAAGGCGCGGAAGGCGCATGCCCGGCGGAGCCTGTCAAGGCTGGCCCCGTGGGTTCAGCGACTGTTCACCGATGCGAGCGCATGACTGCGGGCGATGATGATCGCCCCCTTCCACCACCGCCTCGTCCTGGTGCTCGTGAGCGTGCTCGCGTTCGCGGCTGTCGCCGTGGCGCTTGGCGGGCGGCCACTCTAGCCAGCGGCGCCCCCGCCGGGGCGCACCGGGATGTCGAGCGCGCAGGGGTCGAACGCATCCTTCTTCGCCGCGCGTGCGGCGGCCGCCACACTGCGGAAGTAGGCGCTGGACGTATCCAGGATCTCCAGGCTGGGGCGACTGTCGGGCGGCATATCGGCCAGCACGCGCACGGTCGCCATCACATCGCGCGGATCGGCGACGGGGTCGCCGGTCTTGATCTTGCGCACCACGTCCTCGCCGGCGATCACCCGGCCGAACGCGGTGTATTTCTCGTTGAGCCCCAGGTTCTCGGCCCGCATCAGGAAGAACTGACTGTTGCCGGAATCCGGGGCCTCGGCGCGCGCCATGCCGATGACGCCGGGGCAGAACAGCGCGAACGCCCGCACCTTGCCGTCGGCGGTCAAGTCGGCCATGGCGTCAGGCTGGCCGACCACGGGCAGCGCGCCGACAAAGCCGACCATGCCCTCGGGGATGGCGCTGACCTCGCTGACATCGCGCCCGGGCGTGTAGCGGAAGTCGAACTCGGCCGGGAGATTCGGCAGGGTCGAGGCGCCCTGCCCGGTGTTGGTCGGATCGCCGGTCTGGTCCATGAACCCGTCGATGACACGGAAGAAGGTCTGGCCGTCGTAAAAGTGCTGGCGAGCCAGGGTCTCGATGCGCGCCACGCTCTGGGGCGCGATGAGGGGATACAGCTCGACGACGACCCGCCCCTGATTGGTGTCGATAACGACGGTGTTGGCCGCATCGACCGGCCGGAAATCAGCGGGTGCCGGGCCGGCCGCCGGCGCGGCGTGGGCGGGCGCGAACGCCGCGATCAGCGATGCGAACGCCGCGGCGAACGCGTTACGTCGCATCCGCGAACTTCTCGTGCAGTCGGCGCTCGATCCGGGGCGGGACGAAGGGCGACACGTCGCCGCCCAGCATGGCGATCTCCTTCACCAGCCGCGATGCGATCGCCTGATAGATCGGGTCCGTCATCAGGAAAATGGTCTCCAGGTTGCGATCCAGCTGCTGGTTCATCGCGGTCATCTGAAACTCGTACTCATAGTCGGAGACGGCGCGCAGGCCCTTGATCAGGACGCCCGCGCCAACCTCGCGAGCGAATCGGACCGAAAGGCCCTCGACCGGGCGCACCTCGACTTCGCCCTGCACGTCCAGATGCGGCAACTCTTCGCGGATGATCGCCACCCGCTCGTCGAGCGTGAACAGCGGGCCCTTGGCCTCGTTGATCGCCACGCCGACGATCAGCTTGTCGACGATCTTCGACGCGCGCTGGATGATGTCGAGATGGCCGCTGTGAACCGGATCGAACGTTCCCGGATATAGCCCGATCCGCGTCATGCAAGGCTCCCTGGCGGTTCAAACCGCGCCGAAGGACGTGGAATCCGGCGCCGTGTCAATCGGCCGGATCGTCGTCGCCCTCGTCGACCTCGTCATCGGAGTCCACGCCGTCTGCGTCGCCCTCCAGCCGCTCGACGCCGACGACATGCTCCTCCTCGGCGGTGCGGAAGATGGTCACGCCCGAGGTGTTCCGTCCGGCGATGCGAATGCCGTCGACCGGCACGCGGATCAGCTGCCCCTGATCGGTGACCAGGAGTATCTGGTCGCTCTCCTCCACCGGGAAGGACGCGACCAGCCGCCCGCCGCGCTTGGAGAGGTCGTGGGCGATCAGCCCTTGCCCGCCGCGGCCGGTGCGACGGTACTCGTAGGCCGAGGTGCGCTTGCCGAAGCCTTCGGTCGAGACCGAGAGGATGAATTCCTCCGCAGCGCCCAGCGCCGCGATGCGTTCGAGCGAGAGGGCGACCTCGCCGGCCCCGGCCTCATCGTCGTCGTCCGGCGCGCCGCCCTCGCCGTCGTCAGCGCCCTGGGCCGCCCGCATGGCGCTGGCATGCTTGAGGTAGGCGCCGCGTTCGTCCGGCGTCGCCTCGACCCCATGCAGGATGGCCATGGAGATCACCGTGTCGCCATCGGCGAGGCGCACGCCGCGCACGCCGGTGGACTCGCGCCCGGCGAACACGCGCACCTCGTCGACCGGAAAGCGAATGCACCGACCGAGCGCGGTGGTCAGCAGCACGTCGTTCGCTTTGGTGCACAGGCCGACGCCGACGATGGAGTCGCCTTCGTCCAGCTTCATGGCGATCTTGCCGGCGCGGTTCACGGTAACGAAGTCGGAGAGCTTGTTACGCCGCACCCCGCCCGAGCGGGTGGCGAACATGACGTCGAGCCCTGCCCAGCTGGACTCGTCCTCGGGCAGCGGCAGGATCGAGGTCATCGTCTCGCCAAGCTCGATCGGGAAGAGGTTGATGAAGGCTTTGCCGCGCGAGGTCGGCTGGCCCAGCGGCAGGCGCCAGACCTTGAGCTTGTAGACCTTGCCGCCGGAGGAGAAGAACAGCACCGGCGCATGCGTAGAGGCTGAAAAGACGCGGGTGACGGCGTCCTCTTCCTTCGTCGCCATGCCGGACCGGCCTTTGCCGCCGCGGCGCTGCGTGCGGTACGTGGCGAGCGGGGTGCGCTTGACGTAGCCGCCCAGGGTGACGGTGATCACCATGTCCTCTCGCGTGATCAGGTCCTCGTCGTCGACGTCGGCGTCGCCCTCGACGATCTGCGTGCGCCGCGGCACGGCGAACGCTTCGCGCACCTCGACCAGCTCCTCACGCACGATGGCCATCACCCGCTCGCGCGACGACAGGATCTCGAGCTTGGCGGCGATTTCGGTGGCGAGACCGTTCGCCTCCTCGAAGATCTCCTCGCGTCCAAGCCCGGTCAGCCGCGAGAGCGTCAGCGCCAGAATCGCGCGCGCCTGCTCCTCGGTGAGGCGGATGGCGTCCTCGCCGGCCAGCATCGTGCGGGGATCGGCGATTAGCGCGATCAGCGCGGCCATGTCGCCGATCGGCCAGACACGTTCGGTCAGCGTCTCGCGCGCCTCGGCCGGGTCCTTGGCCTGGCGAATGATGCGAATGACCTCGTCGATGTTGGCGACGGCGATGGCCAGGCCCACCAGCACGTGTCCGCGGTCGCGCGCCTTGGCGAGTTCGAACTTCGTGCGGCGGACCACCACCTCCTCGCGGAAGGCGACGAAGTGGCCGACCATCTCGCGCAGACTCATCTGCTCGGGCCGGCCGTGGTTGAGCGCCAGCATGTTGACGCCAAACGAGCTTTGCAGGGTCGTGAACCGGTACAGCTGGTTCAGCACCACGTCCGCCGAAGCGTCTCGCTTGATCTCGACGACGACGCGCAGGCCCTGGCGGTCGCTCTCGTCGCGCAGGTCGGCGACGCCTTCGATGCGCTTTTCGCGCACCAGCTCGGCGATGCGCTCGACCATCGCCCATTTGTTCACCTGGAACGGCACCGAGGTGATGATGATCGCCTCGCGATCCTTGCGGATCTCCTCGATCACGGCCGTGCCGCGCATGATCACCGAGCCGCGGCCGGTCAACAAAGCCTGGCGCGCGCCGGCGCGCCCGACGATCTCGGCGCCGGTCGGAAAGTCAGGGCCGGGCACGATCTCGAGCAGGGCATCGGCGCTGACGTCAGGGTCGTCGATCATGGCGAGGCAGGCGTCGACGATTTCGCCCAGGTTATGCGGTGGAATCTTCGTCGCCATGCCGACGGCGATCCCGTCGGAGCCGTTCACCAGCAGGTTCGGGATCCGCGACGGCAGCACCGTCGGCTCGCGCTCGCGTCCGTCGTAGTTGTCGTCGAAATCGACGGTGTCCGCGTCGATGTCGGCCAGCATGGCCATGGCCGCCTTGGTCAGCCGGCTTTCGGTGTAGCGCATCTGGGCCGGCGGATCGTTGTCGATCGAGCCGAAGTTGCCCTGCCCGTCGATGAGCAGAAGGCTCATCGAGAACGGCTGCGCCATGCGCACGAGCGCGTCATAGATCGCGGCGTCGCCGTGCGGGTGGTACTTGGCCATGACGTTGCCGACCACGTTGGCGCACTTCACGTGGCTGCGGTCGGGCGTATGGCCCTGTTCGTTCATCGAATGCAGGATGCGCCGGTGCACCGGTTTCAGGCCGTCGCGCACGTCCGGGAGCGCCCGCGCGACGATGACGCTCATGGCGTAGTCGAGGTACGAGCGCTTCAGCTCGTCCTCGAGACCGATGGGCGCAACCGCGCCGCGCCGGCTGTCGTCCGGCGGTTCTGGGGCGTCGTCGCTCAAGGATTATTCAGACGCGGGAATCGGGCGCGAAAGTCATGAAACTGTTTAGCATCCGGGCGCTCTCGGCGCAAAAGAATCGCGGCCGTAAGCCCTCGCTTTTCAGCCCCGCGCGCGGCCCATTCTTACCGGTTCGTAATGTTGCCGAGGCCGGACGCCGTGTATGGTCTCGTACCCAATCGTAGGTTGGCGGGGGCGTATGTCGGAGGCTAGCGGGCGGCGGGGCGCCCTGGTTCGTCGGGCTGCGGCCACAGCCTTCGCATGAGCAACGAGACCCTCCTCAACCAGCTCCGCATCGACCGGAGCGAAAAGCCTCGCCGACCGCCGCGGCGCGCCCGGCGGCCCTGGCTGCTGATCGCACTTGCGGCCGTCGTCGCCGTCGCCGTCATCGCAGCCGCGGCCTGGTGGCTGATCGCCCAGCCGGACCGCGCGCCCGTGCGCGCCGCGCAGGCCGTCGCGGTCTCCACCGCCGGCGCGCCGCAGGGGGCGCCCCTGCTGGACGCCTCCGGCTATGTGGTCGCCCAGCGCCAAGCGACCGTCTCGGCCAAGATCCCTGGCAAGGTGCTCGCCGTCTACATCCAGGAAGGCCAACGGGTCGAAGCGAACCAGGTGCTGGCCCGGCTGGACGACTCCAACGCGCGCGCCAGCGCCGACCAGGCGGCCGCGCAGGTCGGGCAGGCGCAGGCCAACGTTCGGCTGGCCGAAGCCGCGCTCGCCGACGCCGAGATCAAGTACGAGCGCTATCGCGGCCTCCTCGGACAAGGCGCCGTGGCCGCCCAGTCAATCGACGACGCCAAGACCACCGTCGACAACGCCCGCGCCTCGCTCGGGGTGCAGCGGAGCCAGGTCGCGGTCGCCCGCGCGGGCCTCGAGATCGCCCACCGAAATCTCTCCGACACCGTTGTGCGCGCGCCGTTCGCCGGCGTCGTCACGGCGACATCGGCGCAGCCGGGCGAGATCGTGGCGCCGGTCGCCGGCGGCGGCTTCACCCGCACCGGCATCTGCACCATCGTCGACATGGACTCGCTCGAGGTCGAGGTGGACGTGGCCGAGAGCTTCATCAACCGCGTGAGCCAAGGCATGCCGGCCGTCGTGCGGCTCAACGCCTATCCGGATTGGGCGATTCCGGCGGAGGTGATCGCCGTCATCCCGACCGCCGACCGTTCGAAGGCGACCGTCACCGTCCGCGTTGCGCTGCACGCCAAGGACCCCCGCATCGTGCCGGAGATGGGCGCGCGCGTGACGTTTCTCGCGCCGCCGAGCGCAGGTTCGAACGGCGCGGTCGCGTCGGGCGGCGTCACGGTGCCGGACGATGCGGTGAAGACCGAGGACGACGGCCAGGTGGTGGTGTTCGTCATCGACGGCGGCCGGGTCGAGCGGCGCGCGGTCAAGCTCGGCCCGCACGAGGGGGCGAACCAGGTGGTGATCGCGGGCTTGCGCGCCGGCGACACCGTGGCGATCAGCGACAAGACGCTGGCCGACGGCGACAAGGTGCGGGTGGTCAAAGGAGAGGGCGAGTGAACGAAGCGGCGGAGCCCCTGATCAGACTGCGGGGCGTGATCAAACGCTACCGGCGCGGCCGGCAGACGCTCGAGGTGCTGCACAACCTCGACCTGGACGTGGCGGCGGGCGAGTTTCTGGCGCTGATGGGACCTTCGGGGTCGGGCAAGACGACGCTGCTCAACCTCATCGGCGGGCTCGACCAACCCACCGAGGGCGAGGTCGAGGTCGCCGGCGAGGAGATCGACCGGCTGTCCGGCGGCCAATTGGCCAGGTGGCGCAGCCGCCATGTGGGCTTCGTCTTCCAGTTCTACAATCTGATGCCCACCCTGACGGCCGAGCGAAACGTCGAACTGCCGCTGTTGCTCACCCCGCTTTCAGGTGCGGAGCGAAAGCGCAACGTCGAGGCGGCGCTCGCGCTCGTTGGACTGACGGACTGGCGCAAACACCGCCCGAACGAACTCTCCGGCGGCCAGCAGCAACGGGTGGCGATCGCCCGCGCCATCGTGGCGGATCCGACGCTGCTGGTCTGCGACGAGCCGACCGGCGACCTCGACCGCGAGACCGCCGAGGAGGTTCTGGGCTTGCTGCAACAGCTGAACCGCGCCCAGGGGAAGACGATCGTCATGGTCACCCACGATCCGAAGGCGGCTTCGTTCGCATCGCGCATCGTGAACCTGGACAAGGGCGCGCTGGTCCCCGCGCCGGCGATGGGCGTGGTATGAAATTCCTACCCTTGATCTGGGCGGGCATCTGGCGAAAACCGGGCCGCGCGATCCTGACGCTGCTCTCGGTGGCGAACGCCTTTCTGTTGTTCGGCATACTGCAGGGCTTCGCCAGCGGTCTGAACCACGCGGTCGGCGAGACGCATGCCGACGTCCTGCTGACGTTCAGCCGCGTCAGCCAGGTCGAGCCGCTGCCGGTCTCGCAGGTCGCCCAGATCCGCACCGTTCCAGGCGTACGCGCGGCGACGCCGGTCGTCCCAATCATCGCCAGCTATCGCGCGCCGACGCAGATCGTGCCGGCGGAAGCGGTCGATCCGAAGGCCATTCTCGCCGTCGATCCCGGCCTCACCATCCCGCAAACCATGATCGACGCGCTCTCGAGCACGCGCACCGGCGCGCTGGTGAGCAAGCGGCTGGCGACCCGCTACGGCTGGAAGGTTGGCGACCGGGTGCCCCTGCGGGCGCTACAGATCCAGAACAGCAACGGCACGCCGACCTGGCCGGTCGACATCGTCGGCGTGTTCGACGGCAAAGGCGGGACGCTGTTCGCCAACGCCATGTTGCTCAATTTCGACTACGTCGATCAGGGTCGGGCGACCGGCGCCGGCACGACCAATGTGATCTTCGTCCGCGTCGACGACCCGAACCACGCCACGCGCGTGGCTCAGGCGATCGACCGCCTGTTCGCCAACTCCGCCCACGAGACGAAAACCTCGACGGTGCGCGAAGTCGCCCAGGACCAGATCAAGCAGCTGGGCGATATCGGCTTCGTCATCAACGCCATCGTCGGGGCCGTCTTCTTCGCCCTGCTCTTCTCGGTCGGCGCACTGATGATGCAGTCGGTGCGCGAGCGCACCCCGGAGCTGGCGGTCTTGAAGACGCTCGGCTTTACCGATCGGGCCGTGATGGGGCTGGTGATGGCCGAGTCCCTCACCTTCTGCCTCGTTTCGGCGGCGGTCGGGCTTGGGCTGGCGGCCCTCTTGTTTCCCGTGGCGCGTCAGACGATCGGCTTCGACGTGCAGGCCGGGCCGCTGATGCTGGCCGGGTTCGGCCTCGCCGTCGTGCTCGCGCTGATCAGCGGCGGGCCGCCCGCGATCCGCGCCATGCGTCTGGAGGTCGTCGATGCGCTTGCAGGGCGTTAGGAGGCGGAACCGATGAGCCTCTTCGCGCAGATCTGGGCCGTGACGGCGATGAACGTGCGCGCGATCCGCAGCCGCGCGGGCGCATCGGCGGTCGTCGTGATCGGCGTCGCCACCGTGGTCGCGGTGATGGTCTCGCTGCTCTCCATCGCGACAGGGCTGATGCAGACGGTGAACCGCAACGTGCGGCCCGACGACGTCATCGTGCTGAGCGCCGGGGCGCCAGCCATCTACATGAGTTCAATCTCGCGCACGGCGGCGGCCATCATCGCCGACGCGCCTGGCGTCAAGATCGACACGAACGGCAAGCCGATGGCGCAGCCGAACGCCATCGTCGTGGTCGAGGTCACCAAAAAGCGCGACGGCGGCAGCGCCAACATCGGCTTTCTCGGGTCCGGCGACGAAGGCGCGCGCATGGCCTCGACCCTGAAGCTGCTCGCCGGTCGGCGGTTTCGACCCGGTGTGCGCGAGCTGATCGTCGGCAAGGAGGCCAGCGCCCAATACCGCAACCTCGGGCTTGGCGACCACATCGCGCTGCGCGGGTCTGAGTGGACGGTGGTCGGCGTCTTCTCCGACAACGGCGGGAGCGACGAGAACCAGCTGATCGGCGACGCCGACACGGTGATGACCGCGTTTGACCGGCCGGCGTTCCAGAGCATGAGCGTCCGGCTGGCCTCGCCGGCCATGTTCGAGCGGTTCAAGGACGCGCTGACGTCGAACCCACAGCTTTCGGTCGAGGTGAAGCGGACGTCGGACTACACGCGCGACCAGCTCAAGCCGGTCACCGGCGTCCTGAACTTCGTCGGCTATTTCGTCGGCGTGATCATGGCCGTCGGCGCCGTGTTCGGGGCGATCAACACCATGTATTCGGCCGTCGACGCCCGGGCGCGCGAGATCGCGACCCTGCGCGCCATCGGGTTCGGCGGCGCGGCGGTTGTCGTCTCGGTGCTGGTCGAATCGCTCCTGCTGGCCGTGCCCGGCGCGTTGCTGGGCGTCGGCGTGGCCTGGCTGCTCTTCAACGGCCATGCTGTGCAGGCGCTGAACCTGACCTTCTCGCTGGCGGTGACGCCGGCGCTGCTCGAACTCGCCATCGTCTGGTCGCTCGTGATCGGCCTGATCGGCGGCCTGGCGCCGTCGGTGCGCGCCGCGCGCCTGCCGGTGGCGACAGCGCTCAGGGCGACCTGAGCGCCGGTCTAGAACGGGATTTCGTCGTCCAGGTCGGCTGAGAAGCTTTCCCGCTCGCCCTGCGGCTGCAGGCGTTGGCCAGTGGGCTGGAAACCGCCGCCGGTTTCGTCGCGCTCGGCGTCGCCGCCGCGGCCGTCGAGCATCGTGAGCTCGCCACGGAACTTCTGCAGCACGACCTCGGTCGAAAACTTCTCGACGCCGGCGTTGTCCGTCCACTTGCGCGTCTGGATGGCGCCCTCGAGATAAACCTTCGAGCCCTTCTTCAGATAGCTCTCGGCCACCTTCACCAGGTTGTCGTTGAAGATGACGACGCGGTGCCATTCCGTGCGCTCACGCCGCTCGCCCGACTGCCGGTCGCGCCAGGTCTCGGACGTCGCCACCCTGAGATTGGCCACCCGATCGCCCGAATTGAGCGTGCGGATTTCCGGGTCGGCGCCCAGATTTCCGATCAAGATCACCTTGTTGACGCTGCCCGCCATCTCACCCTCGCCTCTTCCGTAGCCGGTTCAATCGGACGACCCTAGCCGAGGTTGTCGGCTCGCACAATGTTCTTGTTTCGTTCAGGCCTTCTACTGCCCGGTCGACAATGCCGCGGCTGTCGCCAGGCGCCCATCGGCCGTGCGGCCGAGCAGGAAATAGCGCGGACCGTTCAGCGTCTCCGCGGTGAACACCCCTTCCTTCTGAAGGAAGAGGAAGTTTCCCTGGTAGGCGCCTGTAATGTCTTCCGCACTTCCGCCCAACGTAAGGAAGTGTTCGCGCATGCCCTCGAGGGCGGCGGCGCATGTCTCGATCGAGCGTTCGCCGGCGCTGACCTTGTTGAAGGTCACCTTGCCATCGCGCGCCTGCACGGCCTGCCAGCATATGCCCTTGTCGGTGGGCGCATCGACCTGCGGCTGGCAGCCGCCCAGAGCTGCAGCGCCGATCAGGGTCAGGGCCGACAGGACGAACGATCGCATGGCGCGCTCCGTCTAGAGCGCCGCCGAACAGTCGGGCGGCGACTGTTCGAGCAGCATGTGGAAATCGTGGCCGTCGGGCGAGATGTCGATCTCGCCCGGGACCTGGCGCAGCATCTGGTCATTCCAGCGGCCGACGGCCGGCGGCCCGCCCCGGGCGCAATGGCCGTCGAAAAGCAGCATGACGCAACCCCTGAGCGTCATCCCCTGTCCGAGGTCGGCCCACGCGCCGGTCGCCGCACCGCGCGCGCACTCGCCCTGCCCGTCCACGGCCGCCAGCGCCTGCGGCATGTCCGAGGGCTCAGCCGACGGCGTCTCGGTCTGGACCGTCGCGGGCGCGGGCGCGTCGACAGCGGGGTTGGCGGCGGCGAGCTGACCGGTCTGGTCGACGCCCACATCGAGGGCCTCAGTGGCGACGCCGTTGCGCTTGGCGCAATCGGCGAGCGTGAGCGTGCCGACGAGCGTTCCGTTGACGAAGCAGCGCAGCGGCTTCTGCGGGTCGACGGAAGAGGGCGCGCCGGCCTGCGCCTGCACGATCAGTCCGCCGGTCGAGGCCGGCGGCGGCGTGGTCGGCGCCGGTCCGTGCAGGAGGACGACGAGGCCCGCCGCCACCGAGAGAGCCACCACGGCGACGGAACCGCCAAGGGTCAGCCAGAGCCTGCGGGAACGGGCGGCCTCCATGCGCCTTGAGCTACGCCGCACGAGGCGGGGTTTCAAGCCGCGGCGGCCAGTGCGATTTCACTCCGGAAGTTAAACAAGTCGCAGTCATATCAAGGGAAAGTGCGAGTCTGACGGCGCAAAAAATGACCATCACGATCGACCCAAGCCTGCTGCTGAGCTACTACGACCTGAAGGCCGGCCTCCAGCCTTCGGCCGCGGGGTCGACCGGTCAGGCCTCCGCCGCGCCGGCCGCGACGCAGGTCACGCCCTGGGCCGCTCCGGCGACCACGGCGCAGACCAACCAGCTCGTCCAGGCGGCGCTGAACAGCCGGCCGCTGTTCAACCCGTCGGCGACCAAGCTCACGATCCCACCGTCGACCGCGAACTATGGCGACACCCGCCAGCTCTTCACCCTCTTCCAGGGCTTGACGGCGCTGGAAGATCTGGCGACGCAAGCGAACACGACCGGCATCTCGAGCTTCCAGCTGAGCCAGCTTCAGGGCGCTTTTGCCCGCGGCGTGCAGCAGCTGCAGACCTACCTCGGCTCATCTCCCTTCTCCGGCTTCAGCGTCGCCGCCGGCCAGGTCGCCGCCAACCAGACGACCACGGCGGGCGTGAAAACCGAGACCGACACCTACACCACCGGCGTGCTCGCCACCGGCGACCCGAGCGCCGTCGTTCCCGCTTTCGCCGGCAACGTGCAGTTCTCGTTGCAGGTCACGCTGCCGTCCGGCTCGAGCAAGACGGTGACCTTCAACCTTGCCGACATGGGCGCAACGCCGCGCTCGATGAGCAACGTCGTCAGCTACCTCAACAGCCAGATGCAGGCCGCCGGCGTGTTCACACGGTTCGCCGATGTGCTGACGCAGGGGACCGCCTCCAGCATCAAGGTCAACGGACAGACGATCACGACGCCGGCGGGGCCGAACCAGTACTCGCTCCAGATCGTCGGCAACGCGCTCGAGACGCTGACGTTTTCGGCCCCGACCAGCGCGGCGGCCGTCTACGTCACCCAGCAGGCCGGGCTGGCGCCGCCCGCGAGCGCGATCTCATCGTCGAGCACGCCGGCGAGCGGCAACACCACCGTCAGTCAGCAGCTGGTCAAGCTGACCACCGATCCGAGCGCGACCACGGCTCGGGTGTTCAGCGACTCGCTGAACGCGGCGACCAAGAACGCCGTCGCGACGGCTGCGGCGCCGGACGGCGGGGTCTACGTGCTGGCCAACATCGCCGGCGCCACGCAGGCCGGGCAGCTCGATGCGTCGCACGGCATCGCCGGCGCCCAGGACGTGGCGCTGATGAAGTACGACTCGGCCGGCAGCCTGATCTGGACCCAGACGCTGGGCGCCACGTCGGGGTCCGGGCTTGGGCTCGCGGTGTCCGCCGACGGATCGCGAATCGCCGTGACCGGGCAGGCGACCGGCGTCATGAACGACAACGGCGCGCTCCCGCCCGATGCGACCGACCCGACCGGGTTCGTCAGCGTCTTCGATCCCACCGGCGCTCAGGTCTGGTCGCAGGCGGTCGACGGCTGGACGGGCGGGCAGGTCAACAACGTTGCGTTTGGATCCGACGGCTCGGTCTATGTGGCCGGCTCGTCCGCGCTGACGGCCGGGCTTTCGGACCAGTATCTCGCCGGCTTCTCCGCCGCCGGGACGCCGAGCTTCACCACCTTCCTCGGTCCGACGACGACCGCGGGAGTCAGCGGCCTGGCGGTCGACGGCTCGTCGCTGATCACCGCGGGTGTCCAGGGCGGCGACGTCGTCGTGCAGAGCTACGCGCTGCAGCCGAGCGGCGCGCCCGTACTCAGCGCCACGCGCGATCTGGGCGCGGTCGGCCAGGGCTCGGTCGCCGGCGTCAGCATCAATCAGGACGGGTCGATCGTGGTCGCCGGTTCGACCAACAACGGCGCGCTGAACGTCGCCAACGTCGGCAACGCCTACACCAGCGGCGAGAACGCCTTCGTCGCCTCCCTCGCCAGCACCCTCGCCCCGTCGGGGAGCGACACGCTGAGCTACTTCGCCGGCAGCGGCGGGGATACGACCGCAAGCGCCGTGACCACGGCCGGCGGCAAGGTCTACATCACCGGCCAGGTCGCCGAGCCCCCGGCGCCCGGCGTGCTCAGCGCCGCCGACGGGTTTGTCGCCCAGGTCGATCCGGCCACGGGCGCGCTGACCTGGTCGAGCCAGTTCAACACCGCCGGCGACCAGGCGCGGCCGACCGGAATCGCCGTCGACGCCCAGGGCGCGTCGGGCCTCGACGCACTGGGCCTGCCGCGCGGAACGATCACGTTTGCGCCCAACCAAACGCTGCTGGCGAACTCGGCCCTGCAGGCCGGCGATCAGTTCGCGATCCGGACCAACTTCAGCGGCGTGGCGCAAACGGTGACGATCGATGCGGCAGACACGCTGCAATCGCTCTCTCAGAAGATCAGCCGCGCGGCCGGCTTCCAGGTCAGCGTCCAGATCACCACCACGGGTGCGGAACAGACGCTGAAGATCACCCCGGTCTCGTCGTCGGTGCAGGTCACGCTCGTGGCCGGCCCGGCGGGCAAGAACGCGTTGCCGGCCCTCGGCCTCAGCCAGGGCTTGATCGTGACGAACGCCACGGCCAAGGCGAAGAGCGCTATCGGGTCCGGCGGCGCCCAGCCGACCACGTCGCTGAAAGCGAACTACGGTCTTGGCATGGACATGACGCTGAGCTTGGCCACGCCGGGCGGGGTGAAGAACGCCCTCGCCCAGCTGGGCGGCGCGCTGACCACCGTGAAGCAGATCTACGCCGACATGACGACCAAGCCACAGCCGACCGGGCCAGGCGTCAACGGGCCGGTCCCCGCCTATCTGACGGCGGAAATCGCGAACTACCAGGCCGCCCTGGTGCGGCTGACCGGCCGCCCGACGGGCTAGGCGGCGATCAGGTTCCCGGCGAGCAGTTCGCGCGTCACCGCCTCGCGCCGCTCGGCCCATTCCCTGGCGAGGATGCCCAGGAGGACGACGTCGCGACGCCGCCCGTCTTTCAAGATGTGCTCGCGCAGATAGCCTTCGCGGCGGAAGCCGGCCGCCGACTGCGCCTTCAACGCGACGTCGTTGTCGGCCAGGACCTCAGCGACGACACGCTCCAAGGCCAAAGGCCCAAACGCAAGATCGAGCCCGAGCGCCTGGGCGGCCCGGCCGGCCCCGCGGCCCCGGGCGGCGGCCTCACCGATATACCACCCCCAGGCCGCCCGCCGGTGCCGACCGGCGAGGCCCGTCAGCGTCAGAAACCCTGCCGGCTTGGCGTCGACGGTGATGATCCAGCCTTTGCGGTCGCGATCGGCGCGGAAATCCTCGAACCAGAGCCGATGGTGTTCGATCGTCTCCGGCGCGGTGTCGCTCATCCAGCGGTCGACGTCCGGCTGGCGGCGCCACTGAAAGAGTTGGTCGACGTCGGTCGGCTCGAGATCGCGGAGGTCGATCATGCGCCTAGCTTAGCGCGCCTTTCGGCAACCCAGGATGAACATGCTTCGCTATCGGAACAGCGACAAGACCAACTGAGGCGACTGATTGGCGATCGGCTCGCCCTGCGCGCCCAGTTGTTGCTGAACCTGAAGCGCCAGAAGCCGCGCGCCGTCAGCGTCGCCGCTGGCGTTGGCGGCCGTCTGGGTGCTGAGCGCGTCCGAGAGGCGGTTGATGATCGCGCCATGGGCGGCGATTTGGCCGGCCTGGTCGTTGAGCGCGGCGAGCGCCCGCTCGACGTTCGACAGCGAATCGCTGACGTCCGCCAGCGCGGCCCCGGCGGCGCTGGCCGTCCCCAGGCTGGCCGTCGCGCCAAACGTGATCGCCGGCCCGCCGAGCGAGAGGTCCTGCGCCGACAGGGTGAGCGTCGGCCCGCCATCCGCGCCGGTCGGCAACTTCAGCCCCGCGTGGCCCTCGCCCTTCAGCAGGTTGACGCCGTCGAACTCGGCCTGGCCGACCGTCTGAGCGATCTGCGCCAGCTCAGCTTTGAAATCGGTGTTCAACCCGGCCCTGCTGGCGGCGTCCAGCGCGGGGTCGCCGGCGGCCGTCGCCTGCTCCTTCATCTGCGCCAGCAGTCCGGCGACCTGCTGGCCGGCCCCGATGGCCACGTCGGCGATGGCCGTGGCGCGGTTGAGGCTGAAAGCGACCGAGTCGACGACGCTGAGATCAAGGCCGCCGTTGCGGCCGATGGCGACGGCTGCGGGCGCCTGGCCGGCGTCGGTCGGCTGGGTGGCCGCCGGGCCGCTCGTCTGGCCAGGGCCAGCCGGGTCTAGCAGCGATTGTGAGAGCGGATTGGCGCCGGTGACGGTGATCGACAAAGCGGCCTCCTTCGAAAGCCTTTGGCGACGCAAGCGGCGTGCCGGAATTCGAAGGAAGCCTAGAGGAAGCCGTGTCTATTTATGGTTAACGGAACGCGAACGCTCACCGTCACACACTGGCCTTGATCAGCGCGCCGGCGGCGTAGTCGGCGGTCTCGCCAAGCTTGAGCAGGCGCTCGTACGGCATGGCGCGCACGACCGCCCCGCTTCGGCGGTCGACGATGGTGTAGACGAAACCGCCTTCGGCCGGGTCGAGCTGGATGAGCAGGCGAACGTCCGCCCCTTCCGGCTCCTGGGGCGCGGCCGGCGCGGCCGGTTCGGCCGGTTCGGCGGACCGCTCCTGATCACGCTGGAAGGCGTCGCGCGCGTGGTCGCCCATGGCGCCGGCGCCAGTCACGATACTGGTCATCGGAAACCTCCATGTCCGGAAGCGGCGGCGGGCCGGCTTGCAGGCCCGCCGCCTGGCGTTGGAACGCTACCGGAAGAGGCTGAGCAGCGCGGCGCTCGACTGGTTGGCGATCGAGAGCGCCTGGATGCCAAGCTGCTGCTTGGTCTGCAGGGCGGTCAGCTGAGCGCTTTCCTTACCGAGGTTGGCGTTGACCAGGTTGCCGATGCCG
>DATGKF010000039.1:0-45306 GCA_035294785.1 Caulobacteraceae bacterium
CCTGGGCGTCTCGCTGGCGGCGGCCAAGGCGGCTGCGGCCTCGGCCGACCTGCCGCTCTACAAATATGTCGGCGGCGTCTCGGCCCGCATCCTGCCGACGCCGATGATGAACATCATCAACGGCGGCGCCCATGCGGACAATCCGATCGACATCCAGGAGTTCATGATCCTGCCGACCGGCGCGCCGACGTTCGCAGAGGCGCTGCGCATGGGCTCGGAGATCTTCCACAGCCTGAAGAGCGCGCTGCACGCGGCCGGCCACGCCACCAACGTCGGCGACGAGGGCGGCTTTGCGCCAAATCTGGCTTCGGCCGAGGCGGCGCTCGCGTTCATCGTCAAGGCCGGCGAGGCGGCCGGCTACAAACCCGGAACCGATTTCAACCTCGGCCTCGATCCGGCCGCCAGCGAGTTCTTCAAAGACGGCAAGTACCGGCTGACCGGGGAGAAGAAGACGCTCGATCAGGCGGGCATGGTCGACTACCTGGCCGATCTGGTCGCCAAGTTCCCCATCGTCTCCATCGAAGACGGCATGGCCGAGGACGACTTCGCCGGCTGGAAGCTGATCACCGAGCGCCTGGGCGCGCAGATCCAGCTGACGGGCGATGATCTCTTCGTCACCAACGTGACGCGCCTCGCCGAAGGCATCGACGAGGGCCTCGCCAACTCGATCCTGATCAAGGTCAACCAGATCGGGACGCTCTCGGAGACGCTGGACGCGATCGCGCTCGCGCATCGCTCCGCTTACACCGCGGTGATGTCGCACCGCTCGGGCGAGACGGAGGATGCGACCATCGCCGACCTCGCGGTGGCGACGAGTTGCGGGCAGATCAAGGCGGGCTCGCTGTCGCGCTCGGACCGGCTGGCGAAATACAACCAGCTGCTCCGCATCGAAGAAGAGCTGGGCGACCAGGCCGCCTACGCCGGGCTCGATGCGTTGAAGCGCCGCTAACCGCCGGCCAGAGCCTTCCGCGCGGCCTGGGCGGCGGCGACCATGTTGGCGATCGCCGCTTTGGTCTCCGGCCACTGGCGCGTCTTCAGCCCGCAGTCCGGATTGACCCACAACTGATCGGCCGACAGGTGCGTTTGGGCGGCGCGCAAGAGGCTGGCCATTTCGTCGACCGAGGGGACCCGCGGCGAATGGATGTCGTAGACGCCCGGCCCGATCTCCGCCGGGTACCGGTAGGCGGCGAACGCGTCGAGCAGCTCCATCTTCGAGCGGGCCGTCTCGATGGAGATGACGTCGGCGTCCATCGCGCCGATCGCCGAGATGATGTCGTTGAACTCGGCGTAGCACATGTGGGTGTGGATCTGCGTCGTGTCGGCCACCCCGGCGGCCGCCAGGCGGAAGCAGGCGACCGCCCACTCGAGGTAGCCCTCCCATTCCTGGCGCCGCAGCGGCAGGCCTTCGCGCAGGGCGGCCTGTCGATCTGGATGATCGCCGCGCCGGCGGCCTCGAGGTCGGCGACCTCGTCGCGGATCGCCAGCGCGACCTGGCGGCAAACCGCCGAGCGCGCGATGTCGTCGCGCACGAACGACCAGTTCAGGATCGTAACCGGCCCGGTCAGCATACCCTTCACCGGCCTCGGCGTGAGACTCTGCGCATAGCGCCACCACGCGACGGTCATCGGCCGTGGGCGCGAAACGTCGCCATAGAGGATCGGCGGCCGCACGCACCGCGAGCCGTAGGACTGGACCCAGCCGTGCCGCGTGAAGGCGAAGCCGGTCAGCTGCTCGCCGAAGTATTGCACCATGTCGTTCCGCTCGAACTCGCCGTGCACCAGGACGTCGAGGCCTATCGACTCCTGCCAGCGGACCGCGTCGGCGGTCTCGTGGCGCAGGAAGGCTTCGTAGCCGGCGTCGCTCAAAGACCCCTTGTCGTGGTCGGCGCGCGCTTTGCGCACCGCGTCGGTCTGCGGGAACGAGCCGATGGTCGTGGTCGGAAAGGCGGGAAGCTCCAGCCGCGCGCGCTGTCGCGGTCGGCGGTGATCGAGGTCAGAGGATCGCCGCTCCATCGCGGCGGTCACGCGGGCGGCGCGCTCGGCGGTGACCGGATCATGGATCTTGGGCGAGTTCCGCCGCGACCGCACGGCGGCCGCGGAGGCGGCGAGCGCCTCGGCGACGCTGTCGCGCCCATGGTTCAGCGCCTTGGCGAGGACCGCCAACTCCTCGATCTTCTGCAGCGCAAACGAGAGCCACGCGCGGACGTCGGGATCGAGCCCTTTCTCTTGCCCGACATCGATCGGGCAGTGGAGGAGGGAACAGGACGGGGCGAGCACGAGCGGCCGTCCGCTCGCGGCCAGTGGCTCGAGCCGCTTCAGCACCGCCTCCAGGTCCGACCGCCAGACGTTTCGCCCGTCGATGACCCCAAGTGAGAGCACCAGCTCCGGCATCGCCTCGAGCAGATCGGGCCGAAGCTGCTCGGGCGCGCGGATAAAATCGAGGTGCAGGCCCGCGACCGGCAGGGCGAGCACGGTCGCGAGGTTGTCGCCCAGACCGCCAAAAAACGGAGTGAGCATGAGCTTCACGTTCGGCGCGGCGCGCGCCAGCTCCCCGTAGGCCACGTGCAGCGCCGCCCGATCGGCGGTGTCGAGGTCGAGGACAAGGCAGGGCTCGTCCATCTGCACCCAGTCGGCGCCGGCGTCGGCGAGGCCGCGGAGCACCTCGCCGTACACCGCGAGCAGGCCGCCGAGCAGGCTTCCCGCATCGCCGCCGCCTCGCACCTTCGCCAGCCTGAGATAGGTGACGGGCCCGAGCAGGACCGGACGGGTGTGGATGCCCAGGGCTTTCGCCTCGAGGAACTCGTCGATGGGCTTGGTCGACGAGAGCGCGAATGTCTGGTCGGGCGACAGCTCGGGGACGAGGTAGTGGTAGTTGGTGTCGAACCACTTGGTCATTTCGGCGGCCGGGACGTCGGCAGCAGCAGCGTGGCCGTGCGTGCAAGCCGCGTCGACGGCGCCACGCCCGCCCCGCGCCATGGCGAAGTAGGTGTCGAGATCGACCGGGCCGCCGCGCCATCCATAGGCTGCGGGGACGGCGCCGACCATGACGCTCAGGTCCAGGACATGGTCGTAGAGCGAGAAGTCGTTGCTCGGAATGTGATCGACGCCGAGGTCGCGCTGGCGGGTCCAGTTGGCGGCGCGCAGCTGGGTCGCGGTCGCGAGCAGCGTTCCGCTGTCGCTGCGGCCCGACCAGTAGCGCTCCAGCGCGGTCTTGAGCTCCCGGCGAGGGCCGATGCGGGGAAATCCGAGGGTGGCGACGGTGACGGTCATGAGCCTGGCCAATCTTTTGTTGATGGCGAGGCGAACAGACGCGCGCCGTTCGGCCGTCGACGGCCGGACGGACCCGAGCCTGACCGTGCACCCCGCCGGCGGACACTATGCGTCGGGGCAGGTCTCCTGGCTCGCGGGTCGCCGCCTCCGGTCCGGCCTTCCCAAACGCCCGGGGGCGTCAGTGGCGCACGATGGAACCGCAGACTCGCCGCTTACAGTTGCGGGGGCAGCTTCGGATTGGGCGCGTGATGCGCCGTCACCGAATTCCCTCTTAGCTTCCGGCCGCGAACGACCGGAAGAACCTCGACGCCGGCTTTATGGCCTCTCGTCGGCGAGCGCGTCAAAGGCCTTTTCCGAGGCGCAACACGCTCCCCGACCTTCAACGGTTCATTAAGCACGCGCACGCACCTTTCCGGCCATGCGCCGCAGCCTCGCCTCCTACATCCCGACCGTCATTCTCGCGGCGCTGATCTTCTATTTCGGCTTCCAGGCGATGACCGGCGACCGCGGCCTGCTCGAGCGGGCCGAGCGGAACGCCACCCTGTCGGAAAAGACGGCGGAACTCGCCAAGCTGACCGCCGAACGGCAGGATCTGGAGCAGCGCGCCGCGCTGTTGCGCGACGACCACCACCTCTCCGCCGACCTTCTGGATGAACGCGCCCGTTCGCTGCTAGGCTTGGCTGATCCCAAGGACTATGTGATCCGCACCGGCCGCTGAGTCCGGACGGAACTCCGCCCGCGGGTGCGGGTTCGTTCGCCGGGCCGGCCGTTCGGCGAAGGAGCAGACGGGCGATGGCGCGCGCCGCGGCCACGAAAGCGAAGAAGGCCACGGCCAAGTCCGCCCGCTCGGGGGGCGGCGAGGACCTGCTCGGCTTCTATCGCCAGATGCTGCTCATCCGCCGCTTCGAGGAGCGGGCGGGCCAGCTCTACGGGATGGGGCTGATCGGCGGCTTCTGCCATCTCTACATCGGCCAGGAGGCGATCGCCGTCGGCATGCAGGCGGTCAAGCGGCCCGGCGACCAGATCATCACCGCCTACCGCGCGCACGGGCACATGCTGGCCTGCGGCGTCGACCCCAAGGCGGTCATGGCCGAACTGACCGGCCGGGCGGCCGGCGCGGCGAAGGGCAAGGGCGGCTCGATGCACATGTTCGCCCCCAAACATGACTTCTACGGCGGCCACGGCATCGTCGGCGCGCAGGTCTCGCTGGGGACCGGCCTTGGGCTCGCCAACCGCTATCGCAAGAACGACCAGGTGGCGTTCGTCTATTTCGGCGACGGCGCGGCCAACCAGGGGCAAGTGTACGAGAGCTTCAACATGGCCGAGCTCTGGCGGCTGCCGGTGGTCTACCTGATCGAGAACAACCAGTACGCCATGGGCACCAGCGTCGAGCGGTCGTCGTCGGAAACCCATCTCTATCGCCGCGGCGCGAGCTTCAACATCGCCGGCGCCGAGGTCGACGGCATGGACGTGAGCGCGGTGAAGGCGGCGGGCGAGAGGGCCGCCGCGCACGCCCGGTCCGGCAAGGGGCCCTTCATCCTCGAGATGAAAACCTACCGCTACCGCGGGCACTCGATGAGCGACCCCGGCAAGTATCGCACGCGCGAGGAGATCGACGCGGTGCGCAACACCCGCGACCCCATAGACCACCTGCGTGAGCGGCTCGAGGAGGCGGGCCTTGCCGACGAGGCGGCGCTGAAGGCCATGGACGCCGAGGTCCGCGGCATCGTCGCCGACGCCGCCGAATTCGCCCGCACCGCCCCCGAGCCCGAACCGCGCGAACTCTACACCGACGTCTACGCGGAGAGCCCCCTTCGCCAAGGCTTCGGAGGGCAGGCCGATCGAGCGCGCGCGTCCTCCGAAGCTCCGGCAGGAGCGTAGGAGGATGACGGACGTGCTCATGCCGGCGCTTTCGCCCACCATGGAGGAGGGGACGCTCGCGAAGTGGTTCGTCAAGGCGGGCGACACCGTGCGCTCCGGCGACGTCATCGCCGAGATCGAGACGGACAAGGCCACGATGGAGGTGGAAGCCGTCGACGAAGGCGAAGTGGCCGAGATCCTGGTTCCCGAAGGGACCGAGGAGGTGAAGGTCAATACCCCCATCGCCCGGCTGAAGGGCGAGGGCGAGGCCGACACACCGCCATCAAAGCCCCTTCCCCCTCGCGGGGAAGCGGTTGGGGATGGGGGCGCCGGCGCGAAACCGGCGGAGCCCGCGCCGGCGCCAGGGCCCAAAGCGCAGCGCGACACCCCCACCCCTAGCCCCTCCCCGCAAGGGGGAGGGGAAGCGCCGATATCGGCAGCATCGGAAGAGCGCGAGCCGAGGTCGCCGCCCGCCGACCCCGAGATCCCCGCGGGCGCCAAGCTCGTGCGCGTGTCGGTGCGCGACGCCCTGCGCGACGCGATGGCCGAGGAGATGCGGCGCGACGAGACCGTCTTCCTGATGGGCGAGGAGGTCGCCGAGTATCAGGGCGCCTACAAGGTCAGCCGCGACCTCCTGCAGGAGTTCGGCGCCCGGCGGGTGATCGACACCCCGATCACCGAGCACGGCTTCACCGGCCTTGGCGTTGGCGCGGCGTTCGCGGGGCTGAAGCCAATCGTCGAGTTCATGACCTTCAACTTCGCCATGCAGGCGATCGACCAGATCATCAATTCGGCCGCCAAGACCCGCTACATGTCCGGCGGTCTGATCGAGTGCGCCATCGTCTTCCGCGGCCCGAACGGCGCGGCCGCCCGCGTCGCGGCCCAGCACAGTCAGGACTATTCCAGCTGGTACGCGCACGTGCCGGGCCTGAAGGTGGTCGCGCCCTACGATGCGGCGGACGCCAAGGGCTTGCTCAAAGCGGCCATCCGCGACCCGAACCCGGTGATCTTCCTCGAAAACGAGATGCTGTACGGGCACGAGTTCGACGTGCCGGACGTCGAGGATTGGGTCGTCCCCATCGGCCGGGCGAAGGTCCGCCGCACCGGCAAGGACGTGACCCTGACCGCCCACTCGCGCATGGTCGGCTTCGCGCTGGAGGCGGCGGAAACGCTGGCGGCCGAGGGCATCGAGGCGGACGTGATCGACCTGCGCACGCTTCGCCCGCTCGACCACGCGACGGTGATCGAGAGCGTCAAGAAGACCAACCGCCTGGTGACGTGCGAGGAAGGCTGGGGACCGATGGGCGTCGGCGCGGAGATCGTCGCGCGGGTCGTCGACGAAGCCTTCGACTGGCTGGATGCGCCGCCGGCGCGGGTGCATCAGGAAGACGTGCCGCTGCCGTATGCGGCCAACCTCGAGGCGCTGTCGCTGCCATCGATCGACAAGATCGTGAGCGCGGCCAAGGCGGTCTGCTACCGATGAGCGGGCTGGTCTGGCGCGCGGGCGGTTGCCACTGCGGCGCGGTGCGCTTCGAGGCGGCGCTGCCGGACCGGGTCGAGGCGCAAACCTGCAACTGTTCGATCTGCGAGCGCACCGGCTTCGTGCACGTCATCGTGCCGGAGAGCCGATTCCGGCTCACGGCCGGCGACGAGCGGCTGACCAGCTACCGTTTCAACACCGGGGTCGCCGAGCACCTGTTCTGTTCGGTCTGCGGCATCAAGAGCTTCTACCGCCCGCGCTCGAACCCCGACGGCTGGTCGGTCAACGCCCGCTGTCTTGATGACCGCGAGGAGCTCGACATCCGCATCGGCGCATTCGACGGCCAGAATTGGGAGGCGCACGCCGCTGACCTCGCGCACCTCAGCCGGGATGACGCGCGATGACCGTCTACGAGGGTCAGTGTCATTGCGGCGCGGTCGCGGCGCGCTTCGAGACCGGCCTCGCCCCGGGAGCAACGGACGTCCGCGCCGATCAATGCACCTTCTGCCGCCGCAACGGGGTCAAGACGATCAGCGACCCGGCGGGCAAGCTCGTCCTGAGTTTCCGCGAGGATGCGGTCGCGCGCTATCGCTTTGGAACGCGCAGCGCCGACTTCATCATTTGCCGCGCCTGCGGGACCTTCGTCGCGGCGATCATCGACGGCTACGGCGTGTTGAACGTGGTCGGCGCCGGCATCGCCGCCTTCGCCGACCGGCCGGCGCGGGCGGTCGACTACGACGGCGAGACGCCCGAGGGGCGCACGGAGCGCCGCCGCCAGCGCTGGACGCCGCTCGTCCTCGAGGTCACGGCATGACCGACGTGCTCATGCCGGCGCTGTCGCCGACGATGGAGGAGGGGACGCTCGCCAAGTGGTTCGTGAAGGCGGGCGACAAGGTGCGCTCGGGCGACGTCATCGCCGAGATCGAGACCGATAAGGCGACGATGGAGGTCGAAGCCGTCGACGAAGGCGAGGTCGCCGAGATCCTCATTCCGGAGGGGACCGAAGAGGTAAAGGTCAACACCCCCATCGCCCGGCTGAAGGGCGATGCCAGCGCCCCTTCTCCCCCTGCGGGAGAAGGTGGCCCGCGCAGCGGGTCGGATGAGGGGTCGCACGGCGACTCAGCGAAAGCGGCGCCGCCACCGGCACAACGGAGCGAGACCCCTCATCCGCCGGCTTCGCCGCCACCTTCTCCCTCAAGGGGAGAAGGCACACGCGTTCTCGCGTCGCCCTTGGCCCGCCGCTTGGCTCGGCAGGCCGGCGTTGACCTCGCCGCCATCAAAGGCTCCGGCCCGCACGGGCGCGTCATCAAGCGGGACGTGGAGGGGCTGAAAGGCCAGCCCGCTGCGGCCGCGACCACCGCATCACAGCCGACGCGCCAGGTGCTGTCGCTGGAACAGCAGGGCATCGCGCCCGGCTCGTACGACCTCGTCCCGCTGGACGGGATGAAGAAGACCATCGCGCGGCGGATGACCGACAGCTTCCGCGACGTTCCGCACTTCCCGCTGACCGTCGACATCGAGATCGACCGCCTGCTCGAAGCCCGCGCGCGGGTGAACGCGATGCTCGAGGCCGAGGGCGTCAAGGTCAGCGTCAACGACATCGTCATCAAGGCCGCGGCCATGGCGCTGAAGCGCGTGCCGGACGCCAACGCCTCGTACACGCCCGAGGGCATCGCCATGCACCACGCCGCCGACGTCGCCATGGCGGTGGCGATCGACGGCGGGCTGATCACCCCGATCGTGCGCGCGGCGGAGACCAAGGGGCTGGCCGAGATCGCCAGGGAGACCAAGGACCTGGCCAAGCGGGCGCGGACGCGGAAGCTGAAGCCCGAGGAGTTCCAGGGCGGCACCTTCTCGATCTCCAACCTCGGCATGTTTGGGATCAAGAGCTTCGCCTCGATCATCAACGAACCGCAGGGCGCGATCCTGAGCGTCGGCGCCGGCGAGAAGCGGCCCGTGGCGCGCGGCGATGAGCTGGCCGTCGCCACCGTGATGAGCGTTACGCTGACCTGCGACCACCGGGTGGTCGATGGCGCGATCGGCGCGCGCTTCCTCGCCGCCTTCAAGGCGATGATCGAGGATCCGCTGACCATGCTGGTCTGAGCGAGGAAAGAGGGAAGATGAGCGTCTACGACTTCGAGGCTGCGACCCTGGACGGCGAGCCCGCCGCCCTGGCCGATTGGAAGGGCAAGGTGCTCCTGATCGTGAACACCGCCTCGAAGTGCGGATTCACGCCGCAATACGAGGGGCTGGAGGCGCTCTATCGCAAGCACAAGGACCAGGGGTTCGCCATCCTCGGCTTCCCATGTAACCAGTTCGGCGCACAGGAGCCGGGCGATGCCAGCGAGATCGCCAACTTCTGCTCCACGACCTACGACGTCAGCTTCCCGATGATGGCGAAGATCGACGTCAACGGACCGAAGGCGCACCCGCTCTACGCCTACCTGAAGAAGGCGCAGAAGGGCGTGCTCGGCAGCGAGGGGGTGAAGTGGAACTTCACCAAGTTCCTCATCGACCGTGAGGGCCACGTGGTCCGCCGCTTCGCGCCGACGACCACGCCCGAAGCGCTGGAGGCGGCGGTCGAGGCGCTGCTCTGATGGCCGACGAGCCGGACCTGGTCGTCATCGGGTCAGGGCCCGGCGGTTACGTGGCCGCGATCCGGGCGAGCCAACTCGGGCTGAAGACCGCCATCGTCGAGCGCGAGGCGCTCGGCGGAGTCTGCCTGAACTGGGGCTGCATCCCGACCAAGGCGTTGCTGAAGTCCGGAGAACTGTTCGAGACTCTGGGCCACCTGGAGGACTACGGGCTGGCCGCCCAGAAGCCGGCTTACGACTTCGCCAAGGTGGTCGCCCGATCGCGGGCGACGGCCAAGCAGCTCTCGTCCGGCATCGCCTTCCTGATGCGCAAGAACAAGATCGAGGTGATCGAGGGCGTTGCGCGGCTCGAGAAGGCCAGCGGCGCGCCCAAGGTCGTCGTGGCGCTGAAGGACGGCAAGTCGCGGGCGCTCGCGCCCAGATCGGTGATCCTAGCGACCGGCGCCAGAGCGAGGACGATCCCGGGGATCGGGCTGGAGCCGGACGGCGCGCGCGTCTGGACCTACCGGGAGGCGATGGTTCCGAAGGCCTGTCCGACGTCGCTCGTGGTCGTGGGGTCGGGGGCGATCGGGATCGAGTTCGCCAGCTTCTATCGCGCGTTGGGCGCCGACGTGACCGTGATCGAGGCGCTGGACCGCATTCTGCCGGTCGAGGACGAGGAGGTTTCGGCCGCGGCGCGCAAGGCTTTCGAGCGGCGCGGCCTACGGTTCTTCGTCGGCGCAAAGGTTGCGAAGCTGACGGCGTCGAAGAGCGGTGTCGAGATCGCGTTCGAGGCGGACGGCAAGGCGGAAACGCTGAAGGCGGAGGCGGCGATCGTCGCGGTCGGGATCGACGGCAACGTCGAGGACCTCGGGCTCGAAGCGCTCGGCGTCAAGATCGACCGCGGCCACGTGACCATCGACCAGCACGGCGCAACCAACGTCGCCGGCCTTTATGCCATCGGCGATGTCGCCGGGCCGCCCTGGCTGGCGCACAAGGCGAGCCACGAGGGCGTGCACTGCGTCGAGCACATCGCCGGCGTCTCGCCCGACAACCTGACCGCGCCGATCCCGGGGTGCACCTATTCGGACCCGCAGATCGCGTCCGTCGGCCTCACCGAAGCGGCGGCGAAGGCGGCCGGGCGCGAGATCAAGGTCGGCCGCTTCCCGTTCCGCGCCAACGGCAAGGCGATCGCCGCCGGAGAGGTCGATGGGTTCGTCAAGACCGTCTTCGACGCCGGAACCGGCGCCCTGATCGGCGCCCACATGATCGGCGCGGAAGTCACCGAGATGATCCAGGGCTTTGCGTTGGCGATGACCTGTGAGGCCACCGAAGCGGAGATCATGGCCACCGTCTTCCCCCACCCGACCATGAGCGAGGCCATGCACGAGGCGGCGCTGGACGCGTTCGGGCGGGTTCTGCATATCTGACCGCCGTCATGGCCAAGCTCATTCTCGTTCGCCACTGCCAATCCAGCGGCCAGCGGCCCGACGCCGCCCTCACCGACGACGGCGAGGCGGACGCCGCCGCCCTGGCCGGCCGCCTGGCTGCGCTATCGCCGGACGCCGTCTACTCCAGCCCCTACCGGCGGGCGGTCACGACCGTCCTGCCGTTCGCCCTCCGCGCCGGCCTCGCCATTCGCGAAGACGAGCGGCTGCGCGAGCGGGAGCTGTCGCCCGAACCGCTGGACGACTGGCTGGATCACATCCAGCGTTCGTACGAAGACATCGACCACCGCGCCGCGCCGGGCGGCGAAACCCTGCGCGACGCCCAGACCCGCGCGTTGGCGGCGATCGCCGACATCGCGGCCGCCGGCCACCGCCTGCCTGTCGCCGCCAGCCACGGCAATCTGATCTCGGCCGTGTTGCGCGCCGCCGACGACCGCTTCGGGTTCGACGAGTGGCGCGAGCTGCGCAACCCCGATCTGTTCGAGGTCACGCTTCTGGACGGCCGCCCGGTCGCCTTCGCCCGCATCGACTAAAAGCCGCGGCTGAGCACCACCTTGAACTGCTCGGGCGCGATCAGCTGGTTGCCTTTGACGCTCTGGTAGATCGGAAGCTCGACGTCGCCGTAGAGCTTCCAGCGGCCGGCCGACACCTGGACGCCTGGAGAGAGCAGCACGCGCGCGTACCCGGTGTTGTCGGGGTCGGCCTCCAGCCCCCGGTCGGATCCGCGGAACGAGCCGATGACCTGCAGCAACGGCTCGATCTTCACCTTGCCGGCGCCCGCCGACCAGCCGCCGTAGGCGACATTGGCCGAGACGTCCAACTCTCCGCCCGGCATGTAGTGGTCCTGGCCGGACACCGGAATGTTGGCCAGCGCCTGAAAGAGATAGGTCCAGTCGGGCGAGCCGCCGATCGTCCCGCGGTGATAGCCGCCAAGAAGGACGTCCGTGCTCCCGGAGCCGATCTCGACGTCGCGCGTGAAGCCGGCCGCGCGGAAGTCGCCCGTCGGCAGCTTCACGCCGGCGATGAGGCCGCTCGACATGTCGGGCGAAAAGCCCGTGTAGACCCCCATCAGGCGGATGTCGCCGAGAGAGGTGTCGTGGAACCTGGCCAGGAACCCGGGATCGGTCGTGTGGAAGGTGCGGTCGGTGACCGGGACTTCGACCATCAGCCCCCAGTCCCGATTCAGCGTGAGCTGGCCGCCGAGCACGACGAAGTTCGTGGTGATCCGCTTGTCGGAATTGTCGGCCGCCGGCGCTTTCTGGCGGCCGCTCCAGTTCTGGGTTTGGTCGAGAAAGTCATATTCGACAAAGAGTTCGCGGCCCGTTTCGCCGGGAACCAGATTGTCGTCACCGACGTCGAAGACGCCGCAGCCGCAGGCGCAGGCGAGCGCGGCCGAAGGGGCGAGCAGCATAGCGATGGCCGCGAGAAGCGGCCCTAGATGTGGGGGTTTCATACCAATCCTCGAAACAGGCGGAGAGGCGCCACCGCCGGATGGCGGCGCGCGGGTCAGACGCTTCAGAGGACGATGGGTGGCGGGGCCTGCGAGGGTGGCGGCGGCGCGGCGAGGCCGCGGCCAGGGCTCGCGCTGGATGCGGCTGGCGGCGTCAGCGCCGCATAGACGACGCGGACCGGCGCGCGGACCGGGGCGGCGACGCTCGTCAGCGCAGCGGCGTGGCCAGAGAATGCGCAAAGCGCAGTCGTTTTGGCCGGCTTGCTCGGGGCGCCCGGAAGGTCGGTGGCGAGCGCCGGTCCGTGGCCGGTGCAGATGACGAGCGTCGGTGCGCCGCTCACGCGCGCCGGCATGAAGCCTTGCGGCACGGCGACCTGCAACGCGAGCGCCAACGCGGCCAGCATGGCCGTCGCCGCCCACCCGAATCGCATCCGCGCAGCCCGCATCATCCCGCCCGATCTAACAGAGCTTAGACGACCGACGAATGCGATTTGTTCCGCTTCAAGCGGCGCGGGCCTCGGACTCGGCGATCCGCTGGATGGCCACGTAGTCGGTCTTGCCGGTGCCGAGGACTGGCACCTCGGGCGCACGCACGATCCGGCTAGGGACCAGGATCTGCGGCGCGCCGATTTCCTTCGCGTGCGCGATCATCGGCGCGACCTGGGCGTCGAGCCGGTCGGTCACCAGCACCAGGCGCTCGCCCTTGCGCGCATCGGGCATGGCGATCACCGCATGGCGCGCATCCGGCCAGACGCCGGCGGCGAGGTTTTCCGCCGCGGTCAGCGACACCATTTCGCCGGCGATCTTGGCGAAGCGCTTCACCCGCCCCTGAATGCGGATCCAGCCATCCTCGTCGATCGTCACGATGTCGCCGGTGTCGTGCCAGCCGCCGGCCGGCGGCAGAAGCTCGCCGTTGTCGTCGAGGTAGCCGGCCATCACGTTTGGCCCGCGCACGAAAAGCTGGCCGCCGATGGCGATGCCGTCGACCGGTTCGAGGCGCACTTCCATGCCCGGCACGAGGTCGCCGACGGTGCCGCGGCGGTTGTCCTCGGGCCGGTTGACCGCAATCACCGGGGACGCCTCGGTCGCGCCATACCCCTCGACCAGCGGCACGCCGCCGAAACGCTGGGCGACCAGATCGTGGGTTTCGTCATGCACCCGCTCTGCGCCGCAGACGACGAACTTCAGACCGGAAAAGTCGCCGTCCCCGGCTTGGCGGGCGTACTGGTTGACGAAGGTGTCGGTAGCCAGAAGGACCGAGGCGCCGGTGTCGCGCACCAGCGGCGGAATCTGCTTCACGTGCAGTGGCGAGGGGTACTGGAAGGCCTTCATGCCGGTCAGGAGAGGCAGGAGCACGCCGCCGGTCAGGCCGAAGCAGTGGAAGATCGGCAGCGGGTTGAACATCACCCAGTCGGGATCGAGCGCGATGTGCGCCGCCACCTGCTCACAGTTGGAGACCAGATTGCCTTGGCTGAGGACGACGCCGCGCGGCGCGCCGAAGCTGCCGGAGGTGAAGAGGATGACGCCCGGGTCGGACGGGACGGCCTTGGCGCGAAACGCGCGCGGCGCCGCGCCGGCCAGCGCGGCGAAGATGCGGTCGGCCGCGCCGATGCTCTCACGCACGTCCTCGAGGTAGGTGATCTGGCAGTCGCCCTTGAGCGCATCGATCAGATCGTCCAGCTTTCCCTGGTCGACGAACCGGTGCGAGGTCAGCACGCGCTTGACGCCGGCGACCTTGCACGCGGCGCGAAGGTTGCGGATGCCGGCCGTGAAGTTGAGCATCACCGGGACGCGACCGAAGGCATGCAGGGCGAAGAAGGTCACCGCGCCGGCCGAGCTCGACGGCAGCATCACACCGACGCGCTCGCCCTTGCCGGTCATGCCCGCGAGCTTGCGGCCGAGCGCGAACGCTGCGCGGATCACGTCGGTGTAGGAGAGCGGATTGCGCTCCTGGTCCTCCAGGATCGGCTTCTTGCCGCCGTGCCGGTCGCGGGCGTCGAGGAGGGCGTCGAAGAGGGCCCGGTCGCCGGCCTTCGGGTCGTACGCGCGGGGCATGTCTCCTCCAAGGCCCTGAAGGGCTCTTTCGTTCCGCGCAAAGGCTATCGCCCGGCCCAGGGATTGGAAAGAGACGAGGCCGGCCGCGCTCAGCCTTCGCCGGGCCGATGGTCAAGCGCCACATCGCTTTACCGGACGGTTGACAGTCGAGCGTGAGCGACCCTACGCTCAACTGCATGGTTGAAAGTTCTCTCGACACCGTCTTCCACGCGCTCGCGGACCCCACGCGGCGGTCGATGTTGCGATCGTTGGCGGGCGGGGAGCGCAACATCAGCGAGTTGGCTGCGCCGCACGAGATGTCGTTCGCTGCGGCCTCGAAGCACGTGAAGGTGCTCGAGGGCGCCGGGCTGGTGCGGCGACGCATCGAGGGCCGTCGGCACGTCTGCCGGCTGGAGGCGCGCCCGCTGGCCGACGCCGACGGCTGGCTGCGCTTCTACGAGCGCCTCTGGACCGAAAACCTCGATCGTCTCGACGGCCTGCTGACCGACGAGTCCCACGCCGAACTCGACGGAGACCGCCCATGACCGACAATCTGGTGCTGCAAACGCTGCGGATGACCCGGCGCTTCGCCGTGACGCCCGAGCGCCTGTTCGATGCCTGGACCGATCCGGCCATCGTCGCACGCTGGTTGTTCACCGGCCCGGAAAGCGAGGGCCACGCCGCCGAACTCGACGCGCGCGTGGGCGGACAGTGGAAGATCATCGATCGGCGCGGCGGCGTCGATTACACCGCGGTCGGCGAATATCGCGAGGTCGACCGGCCGCGCCGGCTGGTCTTCACCTTCGGCATGCCGCAGTTCTCGCCGGAGTTTGCGACGGTGACGGTCGAGATCGAGCCCGACGGCGAAGGGGCTGTGATGACGCTCATCCAGGACCGCATGGCGCCCGACGCGATCGAGCCCACGCGCCAGGGCTGGAGCCTCATGTTCGACGGGCTTGGAGCTCTGCTGACGCCCGCGCCTTGATCGCCGAGCCGCAAAAGCCGATCTAGCGGCCATGGCGACCGTCATCGATTCCGTAAGCTTCCGCCATCCGGAGAAGCGCGAGCGGCCAGAAACGCCGCTGCTGCGCAAGCCGCCGTGGCTGCGCGTGCGCGCGCCCGGCTCGCCCGGCTACAAGGCGACGCGGGCGATCGTGAAGGAAAACGGCCTGGCCACCGTCTGCGAGGAGGCGGCCTGCCCGAACATCGGCGAGTGCTGGTCGGTGGGCCACGCCACGATGATGATCATGGGCGAGGTCTGCACGCGCGCCTGCGCGTTCTGCAACGTCGCGACCGGGCTGCCGGGACCGCTCGATCCGACCGAGCCGGAGCGGGTAGGGCGGGCCGTGGCCCAGATGGGCCTCAGCCACGTCGTCATCACCTCGGTCGACCGCGACGACCTGGACGACGGCGGCGCGGCCCACTTTGCCGCCGTGGTGCTGGCCATCCGCGCGGCGGCGCCTGCGACGACGATCGAGGTGCTGACGCCAGATTTCCTGCGCAAGGGCGACGCGGCCGACCGCGTCATCGACGCGCGCCCCGACGTCTTCAACCACAACCTCGAGACCGTCCCGCGGCTCTATCTCTCGATCCGGCCGGGCGCGCGCTACTACCAGTCGCTTCGCCTCCTTGAGCGGGTGAAGTCGCGCGATCCCGACGCGTTCACCAAGTCCGGCTTGATGGTGGGGCTCGGCGAGGAGAAGACCGAGGTGATGCAGGTGATGGACGACATGCGCGTCGCCGGCGTCGACTTCCTCACCATCGGCCAGTACCTGCAGCCCACGCGCCGCCACGCCGCGATCGAGCGGTTCGTGACGCCGGAGGAGTTCGACGGCTATGCGACGATCGCCCGCGCCAAGGGCTTCCTGATGGTCGCGTCCAGCCCCCTGACGCGCTCGTCACACCACGCCGGCGAAGATTTCGCCAAGCTGAGGGCCGCGCGTGCGGCCAGGGGTCGCTAGCGCCGTTGGAGCACCGGCTGGAGCGCATTCTTCCGTATGCGCCCGACGACCTGTTCGCCCTGGTCGGCGATGTCGGACGCTATCCCGAGTTCGTCCCGTGGCTCACCCGCATGCGGGTCTCGAATCCGCAGGTCCTTGGCGAAGGGATCGACAGCGTGGACGCTGAGGCCACGGTCAGTTTCGCCTTCCTGACCGAGCGGTTCTCCACCCGCGTGGTGCGGAACGCGCCCGCGCATGAAGTGCGGGCCACGCTGATCCGCGGGCCATTCCGCGCCCTGGACAATCGGTGGCGGTTTCAGCCTCATCCAACTGGAACAATGATTGATTTCTATATCGACTTCGCGTTTTCCTCGAAGCTGCTCGACGCACTACTGAACGCGAACATGAGCCGCGCGGCCGACCGGCTGATCGGCTGTTTCGACGAGCGCGCGCGTGTTCTCTACGGGCCGAAGCCTTAGCGCATCCGGTCGCGGAGCATCTCGAGCGCGATCTGGGTCGCCGCCATCTGAATCTCGTTTCTGTCGAGGTCGCCGAAGCGCTCGACGCGATGCATCACCGACTGGTTCGCGCGGCAGGTGGCGAAGTGGACGAGGCCGACGGGCTTCAGGTCCGTGCCGCCGCCGGGACCGGCGACACCGGTGATGGCGACGCTGACGTGGGCGTTGGAATTCTCCAGAGCGCCCTCGGCCATCATCCGCACGACGGGCTCTGAGACGGCGCCGTAGTCGGCGATGAGGTCGCCGGCGATGCCGAGCAACTCTTCCTTGGCGCGGTTCGAGTAGGTGATCAGGCCGCGTTCGAACACGTCGGACGAACCGGCGATCGCCGTCAGCGCTGCGGAGACGAGGCCGCCCGTGCAGCTCTCGGCCGTGACGATGCGCAGTCGCCGCTCACGCGCTTCGTCGATGAGGAGGCGGGCGTTGGTCTCGATCTCGAGCGAAAACATGAAGCGCCGTCCTCCCTGGCCGAAGCCGCTTTGAGCCCGCATTCACGGGCGGCCGTCAAGCGGGCAGTTGCACCACCGCCAGCGCCTGCGCAGCCAGGCCCTCGCCGCGTCCGGTGAAGCCCATGGTCTCGGTGGTCGTCGCCTTGACGCTGACGGCGTCCAACGGCAGCGAGAGGAGCGCGGCGAGGCGCGCGCGCATGGCGTCCCGATGCGGCGAAAGCCTTGGTTTTTCACAGATCAGCGTCAGGTCGACGCTCACCAGCTGCGCCCCGCGCGCGGCCAGCCGTGCAAGGGCGTGCTCGACGAAGCGCGACGATGCCGCACCCCTCCATTTCGGCTCCGACGCCGGGAAATGCTCGCCGATGTCCCCGTCGCCGATCGCGCCCAGAATGGCGTCGGTCAAGGCGTGCAGACCCGCGTCGGCGTCGGAGTGGCCGACGAGCGTCCTGTCGTACGGAATTCTTACTCCACAGAGCATCACGCCGTCGCCGGGGCCGAACCGATGGGCGTCGAAGCCGTGCCCGACGCGGGTTGTCGCGGCGCCCTGAACCAGCTGCTCGGCCATGTGAAAGTCCTCGGGATAGGTCAGCTTGAACAGCATCGGATCGCCGGGGACGAGCGCAACAGCCCCGCCGGCGTGGGTCAGGACCTGGGCGTCGTCGGTCGGCTCGCCGGCGCCGGCCGGCCAGGCGGCGTATGCCCGACGAATGGCGCCGAGACGGAACGCCTGCGGCGTCTGCGCGCGCGAAAGGCCGTCGCGCGGGAGCGTTGTGAGATCGGCCCGCTTCAGCGTGTCGGCGACCGGCAGCGCCGGAAGGGCCCCGTCCGCCGCCTCGAGAGCTGTCAGGAGGCGCTCCACATGCGTCGAGGTCACGAAGGGGCGCGCTGCGTCGTGAATCAGAACCGCGTCGTCGTCGGGCTCGTCGGCCAGCGCGGCCAGACCGGCCCGGACCGAAAGCGCCCGCGTCGCGCCGCCGACCGCGGATCGCCAGCCCGCGAGGCCGGCCAAAGCGGAAGCGGCCTCCGCTTCATCGCCGGGGGGGACGACGATCACGACGGCCCCAGCGCCGGCGGTTGTAAGCGCGTCGGCCGACCAGCGGACTATCGCCCGTCCGCCGAGCCGCCGCCAGGGTTTGCGGGGGCCGTCGCCAGCGCGCGAGCTCGCGCCCGCCGCCACGATCACCGCGTTCCAGCGCATCGGCGCACTCTGTCGCGTGTGCGTCGGTCGGTGTCCAGACTCGACGGCGGCACGGCTCTTGCCTAAAAGTTAGCCGGCATGGGTGCGCAAAATATAGGCAATGACGCGACGGGCCGCGCTCCGTCACCGCTGTCGCAGCTCGGCGAGGGGGTGCGCGCCTCCGCGTTCGACCTGGCGCCGGACCCCGCCTTTATCCTCGCTGCCGACGGCGCGCTGGTCGCTGCCAATGCCGCCGCGGAGCATCTGTTCGGCCAGGGTCTGGCGCTGCTCAGCCGCGGCCGGTTCAGCGAAGCGCTGCCGGCGGGCTCGCCGCTGGCCGGCCTGCTGGCCCGCGCCCGCGACGAGGCGGTGCAGGTGCGCGAGCACGGGCTGGACATCGCTCTCTTCGGTCATCCGCCGTTCGAGGCCGACGGGGCGGCCGCGCCGCTGGGCGACGGGGCGATGTTGCTGACGCTGCAGCCGCGCGGCGGCGTGCTTGGGGCCGAACGCGTGGCGGAAGGCCCTGGCCTGCGTTCGGTCGTGGCGCTCGGGCGCATGCTGGCGCACGAGATCAAGAATCCGCTCGCCGGCATAAGGGGCGCAGCCCAGCTGCTGAAGTCGGGCGTGCAGCCGGCCGACGCCCCGCTGGCGCAGCTGATTGTCGATGAGACCGAGCGAATCCGCCGGCTGGTCGACCGCATGGAAGCCTTTTCCGACGAGGTGTCGCCGCAGCGACTGCCGGTGAACATCCACCAGGTGCTGGACCGGGTGCGGGCGCTGGCGGCGAACGGCGTCGCCGACGGCCTCGACCTGCGCGAGACCTACGATCCGTCGCTTCCGGCGGCGCTGGGCGACGAGGACATGCTGATCCAGGTCTTCCTCAATCTGGTGAAGAACGCGGCCGAGGCGGCGCATGCGCGTGGAGACGGGCGCGGCGAGGTCCTGATCTCCACGGCGTTCAGGCACGGCGTCCGCGTGCGGCCGGCGGCCGGCGCCGCGCTCAGGGCGACGCCGCTCGAGGTGCGGGTGCAGGACAACGGCCCCGGCGTGCCGCCGGCGCTTCGCGAGCACCTGTTCGAACCGTTTGTCACCTCGAAAAGCTTCGGCGCCGGCCTTGGCCTGCCGCTTGTCGCGAAACTGGTCGCCGCCCAGGGCGGGCTGGTCGATTTCGAGTCAGAGCCCGGCAGAACCGCGTTCCGCGTTCTGCTGCCAATCGAAACCGCCGAGGCCGGCGGATAAGCGGGAAGCATGTCTGTCCAGCACAAGATCCTGATCGCCGACGACGATGCGTCCATCCGGCTGGTGCTCAGCCAGGCGTTCGGCCGGCTGGGCTACACCGTTCGGGCGACCGGCAATGCGGCGACGCTTCTGAAGTGGGTCTCGGAAGGCGAAGGCGACCTGGTTATCACCGACGTGGTCATGCCGGACGAGAACGTCTTCGACGTGCTCCCGCGCATCCGCAAACAGCGGCCGAAGCTGCCGGTCATCGTCATGAGCGCCCAAAACACGCTGTTGACCGCGGTGAACGCAGCGGAGATCGGCGCCTTCGAATACGTGCCGAAGCCTTTTGACCTGGACGATATGACCGCGGCGGCCAAGCGTGCGCTGACTCGGCCGGTCGACGCCGAGGCCAACAAGGCGCAGGCGCGGGCGATGCGCGACGAGCGCCTGCCCCTGATCGGCCGCTCGGCGCCCATGCAAGAGGTCTACCGGACCATTGCGCGGCTGGTCAGCGCCGACCTCACGGTGCTCATCACCGGCGAATCCGGTTCGGGCAAGGAGCTGGCGGCGCGGGCGCTGCACGACCTCGGGCCTCGGCGCGATGGCCGCTTCGCCGTGATCAACCTGGCCGCGGTCCCGCGCGAGCGCGTTGAGACGGAACTGTTCGGCCGCGGCGAGGGCGATATCGGCAAGCTGATCGAGGCGGACGGCGGCACGCTCTTCCTCGACGAGGTCGGCGACATGCCGCTCGACGCCCAGACCCGCCTCTCGCGGGTCATCGACGGGTCGGAAGGCGCGATAAATCCGCGCACCGGCCGGCGCCCGAACGCCCGCGTCATCGCCGCAACCAACCGCGACCTGCGCGCGCTGATCCAGGAGGGCCTGTTCCGCGAGGACCTGTTCTTCCGCCTGAACGTCGCGCGCGTACGCATGCCGCCGCTGCGCGAGCGCACCGAGGACATCCCCGACCTGGCGCGCTCGTTCCTGCTCCGCGCGCATCGCGAGGGGCTGGCGTCGAAGGCGATCGACACCGCAGCTCTGGAACGCCTCAAGGCCTACGAGTGGCCGGGAAACGTGCGCGAGCTCGAGAACCTCATTCGCCGCATCTGCGCCCTCTACGCCGAGGAGCTGATCACAGCGCGCATCGTCGAGCGGGAATTGCAGGACCAGGCGCCAGCGCCGTCGGGGGAGAGCGGTCCGGTCACGCTGTCGGCCCTGGTTGAGCGCCACCTGGCCAGCCACTTCGCCGACCAACCGGATGGGGTCCCGCCGGCGGGGCTGTACGACCGTGTCCTGCACGAGGTCGAGCGGCCGCTGATCCAGCTGACGCTGGGCGCGACGCGTGGCAACCAGGTGCGCGCCGCTGAGATCCTCGGCCTCAACCGAAACACCCTACGCAAGAAGATCCAGGACCTGGGACTGGAGGTCGCACGCGGTAAGCGGTGACCGATTCGCAACATCACTGTTGAAATTGGGGCACAGTCGCAAGTAGCTTCCGCGGATGGTCGCAGACGCGCCGCCAGCGGAGGATCCGCCTGCCAAGTCGCCCCGCTTCGCTGCGGCGTGGTGGAATCGGCTGCGCTCCGGCTCGAGCATCGGGGCCGGGTACGCCCTCGCCGCGGCCCTGGTGGGCGTCGCCGTCTGGATGGCCTCCTCCGCGCCGGTGAGCGGGCCGGTCGGCCCGCCAAGCGAAGCCATCGTCGTCGTCCTTGGGCTGAACCTGGTGCTGATCGGCGCGCTGGCCTTCGCGGCCGCCGGGCGTCTGTTCAATCTCGTGCGCGCGCAGCGTCGCGACGCCGGCGCGCGGCTGCACCTGCGGTTCGTGGCCATCTTCGCCACCGTCGCCGTCGCCCCGGCAATCGTGGTGGCGCTCGTCTTCGGCGTCCTGGTCAACCAGAGCGTCGACAGCTGGTTCAGCCACCGGGTCGGCCAGGTCGTGGAGAATTCCGCCATCGTCGCCAAGTCCTACGTGCGCTCGCAGGTGCGTTCGATCCGCGACAACGTCGGCCTGATGGCCGGCGACCTCGACCACGCGGCGCCTGGGCTGAAACAGAATCCGATCCGCTTCAGCCAGTTCCTGGCCGTGCAGGCGTCGTACCATGCGTTTCCGGCCGCCTATCTCATCGACCGCGACGGCCGAGTCCTCGCCCGCGCTGAGATCGACGCGCCGCCGCCCTTCCTGGCCCCGCCGCCGCGTGCGTTCGAGGTCGCCGACAGCGGCGTGATCGAGGCCGAGACGTTCGACTCCACTGACCTCATCCGCGCCCTCTACAAGCTCAAGGGCTACGACGACGCCTATCTCTACGTCGCGCGGCCGGTGGAGCGCGGCATCCTCGCGCACCTCACCGAAACCGACTCCTCGCTCGCCGCTTACAGGGACACGGCCGCCAACCGTGACCGCATCGAGGCGGCGCTGGAACTCTCCTACATGGAGACCGTGCTGCTGGTGCTCGTGGGCGCGGTCTGGGTCGGGATGGCCGCGGCCAGCGGCATCGCCGCGCCCGTCGCGCGCCTGATCCAGGCGGCCGACCGCGTGGCGGGGGGCGACCTTAGCGCCCGCGTGCCCGTCGAGCGCGGCCCGGAGGAGATGGCCGACCTGGCCCGCTCCTTCAATCGCATGACCGGCGACTTGCAGGCGCAGCAGGCGGCGTTGCGCGCCGCCGGGGCCGAGGCGGAGTCGCGACGCGAGTTCATCGACTCCGTGCTCTCCGGCGTCAGCGCCGGCGTGGTCAGCCTGGACACCCAGGGCCGCATCTCGGCAGCCAACCGGCAGGCGCTGATCCTGCTCGGGCTTCCCGAGACCGGGGCGCAGGGCCGGCCGCTGGGTCAGGCCGCCCCCGAGTTCGCCGGTGTGCTCGCCGAAGCCCGCGCCTACGGCGGCGACGCCGAGGCGGATATCGACGTGCTGCGCGAAGGCGAGACGCGGCGCCTGCGCGTGCGTGCAAGCGGCCTCGTGGACGGCGGCCTCGTCCTAACCTTCGACGATATTACCCGGCTGGTCGCGGCCCAGCGGAACGCCGCCTGGCGCGACGTCGCGCGCCGCATCGCCCACGAGATCAAGAACCCGCTGACGCCGATCCAGCTGTCGGCCGAGCGGCTGAAACGCAAGTACCGCAAGGAGATCCACGCCGATCTCGAGACCTTCGACCGCTGCACCGACACCATTATCCGGCAAGTGGGCGACATCGGCCGCATGGTGGCCGAGTTCTCCGACTTCGCGCGCATGCCGGCGCCGAAGTTCGAGCGCGTCGATGCCGCCGAGCTGCTTCGCCAGGCCGTCTTCGCCCAGCGCGTCGTCGACCCGGAGACGGAGATCGAACTCACCGACCCCGCGCCGTCACCGGCGCTATGCGATGGGCGGATGATCGGGCAGGCGTTGGCGAACGTCCTGAAGAACGCCGGCGAGGCGATCATGGCGCGGCGCTTGAGCGAGCCAGGCCTCAAAGGGCGGATCGCGGCCAGGCTGGTCGCCAACAACGACGATCTGGCCTTTGAGGTCGAAGACAACGGCGTCGGCCTGCCCGCGAAGGACCGCGACCGGCTGACCGAGCCCTATGTGACGACGCGCGAGAAGGGGACGGGCCTCGGCCTCGCCATTGTGCGTCGAATCATGGAGGACCATGGCGGCGCGCTCGTGCTCGCCGACGCCGCCGAGCGGCCAGGCGCGAAGGCGGTGCTGCGTCTGCCCAGGTTGAAGGCCCCGGAAACCCTGTTGCCCGTCAATACGGAAGTGGCGTGAGGACATGATGGCGACCGACATCCTGGTGGTCGACGACGAGGCGGACATCCGCGATCAGGTCGCGGGCATCCTATCCGACGAAGGCTACGCCGTGCGGACGGCCGCGGACTCCGAGGCGGCGCTGGCCTCGATCGGGGCGCGCAAGCCGGCGCTCCTGGTGCTCGACATCTGGATGCAGGGCGGGGGGATGGACGGGCTGGAGCTGCTCGACCTGGTCAAGTCGCTAGATGCCGACCTGCCGGTGATCATGATCAGCGGCCACGGCAACATCGAGACAGCGGTGAGCGCCATCAAGCGCGGCGCCTACGACTTCCTCGAAAAGCCCTTCAAGTCCGATCGGCTGCTGCTGGTCGTCGAGCGTGCTTTGGAGCAGGCGTTGCTGAAGCGTGAGAACCGCCGGCTGCGCCAGCAGGCCTTTTTGCCGGACACCTTCATCGGCCGCTCGGCCGCCGCGCAACAGGTGCGCAGCCTGATCGGCAAGCTCGGCCCGGCGAACAGCCGGCTCTTGATCTCCGGCCCGCCAGGCGCCGGCAAGGAGTTGGTCGCTCGGCTGATCCACGGCGCCGGCCCGCGCGCCAAGGGTGAGTTCATCGCGATCGGCGCGGCCGGTATGACGCCCGACCGCATGGATCTCGAGCTGTTCGGCGAGGAGGGGGAGGGCGGGCGCCCACGCAAGATCGGCGTCTTCGAGCGGGCGCACGGCGGGGCGCTCTACCTGCACGAGGTCGCAGACATGCCGCGCGATACGCAGGGGCGGATCCTGCGTGTGCTGGTCGAACAGCGGTTCCGCCGCGTCGGCGGCGACCAGGAGGTGCAGGTCGACGTGCGGGTGATGTCGTCCACGTCGCGGGATCTGCGCGAAGAGATCGCCGCCGGCCGATTCCGCGAGGACCTCTATCACCGCCTGAACGTGGTGCCCGTGCACGTGCCGGGCCTGGCCGAGCGGCGTGAGGACATCTCAGAGCTGGTCGAATATTTCATCGAGCGCATCGCCGAGGCGACCGGCCTCGTGCGCCGACGGCTGACCGAGGACGCTATCGCCACGCTGCAGGTGCACGACTGGCCCGGCAACGTCCAGCAGCTGCGCAACAACGTTGAACGCATGCTGATCCTCGCCGCAGGCGACCCGGCCGAGCCGATCACGGCCGAGATGCTGCCGGCCGAGGTCGCCGCCGCCGGGCAGGTGGGCCAGCTGGGCGCCGAGCGCATCCTGGCGCGGCCGCTGCGCGACGCCCGCGAGGTGTTCGAGCGCGAGTACCTGAACGCCCAGATCGTGCGCTTCGGCGGCAACATCTCGCGCACCGCAAACTTCATCGGCATGGAGCGCTCGGCGCTGCACCGGAAGCTGAAGTCGCTGGGCGTGGCGCCCGTCCGCCTGGACGAGGACGAAGACGCCTGATGGGGCGCATCGCCTACGTGAACGGCCTCTATGTCCCACACGGCGAGGCGGTCGTGCACATCGAGGACCGGGGCTTCCAGTTCGCCGACGGCGTCTATGAGTATTTCGCCGTGTTCGGCGGCAAGCTGGCCGACGCTGCCGGGCATCTCGAGCGTCTGTGGCGGAGCCTGGCCGAAATCCGCATCGGCGCGCCGATGAGCGAAGCGGCGCTCCTGGTGGTGATGCGGGAGACGGTGCGCCGCAACCGCGTCCGCGATGGATCGGTCTACGTGCAGATCACCCGCGGCACGGCGCCTCGCGATCACGCCTTTCCGGCGCCCGGAACGCCGCCCAGCGTGGTCGTCACTGCCAAGATCATCGACTACACGGCCGAGCAGGCGAAGGCCGACCGGGGCGTCGGGGTCGTCACCCGCCCCGACAACCGTTGGGGGCGCTGCGACATCAAGACCGTGGGCCTGTTGCCCAACGCGCTCGCCAAGCAGGCGGCGCGCGAGAGCGGCGCCTACGAGGCGTGGTTCGTCGACGACCTCGGCTTCGTCACCGAAGGCGCATCGACCAACGCCTGGATCGTGGACGCCGATGGGGCCCTTCGCACGCGCGACACCAACGCCAACATCCTGCGCGGCATCACGCGCAAGACGCTGATCGGGCTGGTCGAAGAGATGGGCCTGACGATCTCGCTCCAGCCGTTCACGGTCGATGAGGCCTGCGCCGCGAAGGAGGCCTTCATGACCGCGGCGTCGACGCTGGTGCTGCCGGTCGTCTCGATCGATGGCCGTAAGGTAGGCGATGGCCGCCCGGGGCCTGTCGGTCAGCGCCTGCGCGCTCTATATGAGCAGAATGCGCGCAAGACCGCCCGCTAGGGGTCATGCCGATTGCGAACGGGGCGGAAAGCGCGCGTAAACTGAACTGGTGTGTGGGAGCGGCTGCTCCCGAAACAAGGAGCGCGAAGGCGCCATGACGACGACAACCGAGAAGAAACAGAACCTGCAGGACACCTTCCTCAATTCGGTCCGCAAGTCGAAGACGCCGCTGACCATCTTCCTGGTCAACGGGGTGAAGCTGCAGGGCGTCGTGTCCTGGTTCGACAATTTCTGCGTGCTGCTGCGCCGCGATGGACAATCGCAGCTGGTCTACAAGCACGCCATCTCCACCATCATGCCGTCCCAGCCCGTTCAGCTGTATGAGCCGGGGCCCGAGCAGGACGACGATTGAACCAGCGTAGCATCGACCATCGGCCGCCGACCGAGGCGGCGTTCGTCCTTCATCCTTCCAGACACGGCGGCGCCCGCTCTCGCGAACCGGGCGTGCGGCTGGCGGAGGCCGTCGGCCTGGCCGAGGCCCTCGATCTGGAGGTGCGCGCCGCCGAGGTCGCGCCGCTGCGCGCGGCCGCGCCGGCGACCCTGTTCGGCCGGGGCAAGGTGGCGGAGATCGGCGCACGCGTCGCGGAGGCGAAGGTCAACGTCGTCGTCATCGACGATGCGCTGAGCCCGGTGCAGCAGCGCAACCTGGAGCGCGCCTGGCAGGCGAAGGTGATCGACCGCACCGGGCTGATCCTGGAGATCTTCGCGCGCCGCGCCCGTACGCGGGAGGGCCGTTTGCAGGTCGAGCTCGCCCGGCTGGCCTACGAGCGCTCGCGGCTGGTGAAGACCTGGACCCACCTGGAGCGCCAGCGCGGTGGCCTTGGCGCCATGAGCGGCCCGGGAGAGACCCAGATCGAGACCGACCGGCGTCTGCTGGCTACGCGTATCGCCCGGCTGAAGCGCGAGCTGGCCGACGTGCGCCGCACGCGCCGCCTGCAGCGGGACGCGCGCCGGCGTGCCCCGCATCCGACCATCGCGCTGGTCGGCTACACCAACGCCGGCAAGTCGACGCTGTTCAACCGCCTGACCGAGGCGAAGGTCGAGGCGCGCGACCGACTGTTCGAGACCCTCGACCCGACGGTGCGGGCCGTCCGATTGCCCGACGGGCGGCCGGCGATGCTGTCGGACACGGTGGGCTTCATCTCCGACCTGCCGCACGAGCTGGTCGAGGCGTTCCGCGCCACGCTGGAGGCGGTGCGCGAAGCCGACGTCGTGGTGCATGTGCGCGACGTCTCGAGCGCCGACTCCGAGGCGCAGGCCGACGATGTGCGCAAGGTGCTGGCCGCGCTCGACGCCGGCGAGGAGGCCGGCCAGACGCTGATCGAGGCCTGGAACAAGATCGACCGCCTGGACGCGGCCGAGCGTGGCGTGCTGGCCGCCCGCGCCCGCCGCGCGCACCCGCCGGCGTTCGCGCTTTCAGCGGCGACCGGGGAGGGGACCGACGGGCTGCTCGCCGCCCTCGGCGCCCTCATCGACGACGGCGAGCCGATCGAGGCGCACCTCGAGGCGGGCGAAGGGCGGGCGCTGGCCTGGCTCTATCGCCATGGCCGAATCGTGGGACGCGAGGACGAGGCCGGCGGCGGCGTGCGCCTGTCGGTGCGCCTCGACGGCCAGGCGCTCGGCCGCTTCGAGCGGCTGTTTCCCGAGGCGCTCAGCCGGCTAGCGGCAGAGTAGGTCCAGTGTGTTCCCTATATGTTCTTGACGGCCTATGGCTGAAATGCTGTCTAGCGGACCAATCGAGAGGTCCGCCATGGCCGCCACGCTAAGCCGCGCCGCCTTCGCGAAGGCGAGCGCTTTCATCGAAAGCGAGGGCAGGGCGCTCGACGCCGCGCTCTTCCGTCACGCCGAGGGCCAGGGGCCGGCCGACGCAGCCGTGGAGGCGCTGGCGGCCTACCAGAACGCCGACGGCGGGTTCGGCCACGGGCTGGAGCCGGACCTGCCGACGCCCGCGTCGACCGCGATCGCCACCAGTATCGGGCTTCGCCTGCTGCGCGAGATCGGCGTGGACGGCGGGCATCCCATGGTCGCGGCGGCGTTCCGCTGGCTGGACGGGGCGATCGATCGGGAGGCGGGCGTCTGGCCGATCGTCACCCCGGAGGTCGACCTGACGCCGCATGCGCCCTGGTGGAGCTGGTCTGAGGATATGCGGGCGAACTGGAACGGCTGCCGCTTCAACCCCACGGCCGAATTGCTGGCCGCTCTGTACCACTGGCGGGACGCCGCGCCGTCGGCGCTGTTGACGGCGGCCGAAGCAGGCATGCGCCGCTCGCTGGCCGACACGGCGCTGATCGAGGGCGCCTATGACCTCAAATGCGCCGTCCGCCTAGTGGAGACCGCGGGGCTCCCGGAGGACATGCGGGCCGAGCTCTCGGCGCTCATCGTCCGCTCGGCGCTGGCGCACGCAGCCGGCGACGAACACGGATCGGCGCTGGAATTCGCGCAGACACCCGAGAGCCTGCTCGCCGGTCCGCTGGCGGCCAGGATCGATCCGGCGATCGAAGCCCTGATCGCGGAGCAGGAGGCGGACGGCGGCTGGCCGCTGTTCTGGGACTGGGGCTTCGTCGACGCCGCCGCCTGGGCCAAGGCCAAGGCCGACTGGCGCGGCTTTCGCACGCGCGACAACCTGGCGACGCTCGTCGCCTGGGGCCGGATCGAGCCGGCGTCAGCCTGAGGCGGCCTTCTCCGCCCGCTTGGCGGCGTCCCAGAGGCCGTCCATCTCGGCGAGATCGGATTGCTCCGGCGTGCGGCCGCGTTCGGCCAGCGCGCGTTCGATCGCGTGGAAGCGGCGGGTGAATTTGCCGTTGGCGGCGCGGAGGGCGTCCTCCGGGTCCAGCTCCAAAAGGCGCGCGAGGTTGGCGCAGACGAAAAGGACGTCGCCCATCTCTTCGCGCAAACGATCGCGGTCGCCGCTGGCAATTTCGGCCCGCAGCTCGCCGAGCTCCTCGTGCAGCTTTTCGATCACTTGCTCCGGTGCGCTCCAGGTGAAACCGACGCGGGCGGCCCGGCGGGTGAGCTTCTCGGCGCGCATCAGCGCGGGGAGGGCGGCTGGCACGCCGTCGAGCAGGCTGGCGGTCTGAGGCTTCGCCGCCCGTTCCTCGGCCTTGATCGCGTCCCAGGCGATGGTCTGCTCGGCCGCGTTGCGATAGGCGGCGGCGCCGAACACGTGCGGGTGCCGGCGGATCATCTTGGCCGCGATCGCCTCGGCCACGTCGTCGAAGGCGAAAGCGCCGACTTCCTCGGCCATGCGCGCGTGGAAGATCACCTGGAACAGAAGATCGCCCAGCTCGTCCTTCAGTTCGGCCATGTCGCCGCGGTCGATCGCATCTGAGACCTCATAGGCCTCCTCGATCGTGTAGGGCGCGATGGTGGCGAAGGTCTGCTCCAGATCCCAGGCGCAGCCGCCGTCCGGATCCCGCAGCCGCGCCATGATCGCGATCAGGCGGGCCAGGGGATCGGCGTCAGCGGGCGGCGGGGCGGGCATGCGCGAGGGCCTCGGGGTTGATCATGTTGATTGGTCGGCCGGCCGCGAAGGCGGCGACCTGCTCGAAGATGTCGGCGAACTGCAGTTCATACTCGTCGCGCGTCACATAGCCGATGTGCGGCGTGGCGACGACGTTCGGCAGGGCGAGGAGCGGGTGGTGTGGGTCGCGCACGGGCTCTTCCTCGAACACATCGACGGCCGCCATGCCGGGTCGGCCGGCCCTGAGCGCGGCGACCAGCGCGCCGGGCTCGATCAGGCCGGCGCGGCTGGTGTTCACGATCAGCGCCGTGGGCTTCATGCGGGTGAGGTCACTGGCGGTGACGATGCCGCGGGTCGCGGGTACGAGACGCATGTGGAGCGACAGGACGTCGGCGTCGGCGAAGAAGGCGTCCTTGTTGGGTGCGACCGCGAGCCCGTCAGCCAACGCCCGTTCGCACGAGGCCTTCGTGGCCCACACCGTGACGGCCATGCCGAACGCCCTGCCGTAGCCGGCCACAACGGCGCCGATGCGGCCGTAGCCGAACACGCCGAGTGTCTTGCCGCGGAGTGTGTGTCCGACGCCGATCTGCCACCGGCCGCGCTGGAGCGAGGCCATCTGCTGCGGCAACTGGCGCATGGCCGCCATGACCAACGCCCAAGTGAGTTCGGCGGCCGCGTATGACGGCGTGTCGCTGTGCAGGTTGGAACAGACAAGAACGCCCGCAGCGGTGCAGGCGGCCACGTCGATGTGCGGATAGACGCTGCGCTGGCTGATCAGCCTGAGCCTCGGCAGGCGAGCGATGAGCTCCGCGCCGATCTTCGTGCGCTCGCGGATGAGCACGACGGCATCGGCGTCTGTCAGCCGTTCGGCCAGGGCCGCGGCATCCTGAACATGATCGTTCCAGACGGTGACGTCGTGGCCCGCCAGGAGGCTGAAGCAGTTGAGCGTACGTAGCGTGTCGAAATAGTCGTCGAGGATTACGACTTTCACGGAGGGCCGCCGGGTCCGCTGCGAGGGGCTGCCGGAGACCTAGGCAGGGCGGGCCAGAATTGTCTACCGCAAGCGCGGCCATGGCCCTTGAGCAATTGCGTCTAAGATAGATTATCGGAAATATTGACCAACCCTCAGGCCGGGACTTCGAAGCGCAGGCCGTCGTGGGCGGGTTCGACCCCATTCGGCAGTTCCCGCGACAAGGCGTTGAAATCGAGGTCGATGTGCATGTTCGTGAGGATCGTGCGTTCGGCTCTCACGCGCGCGGCCCACTCGAGGGTGCGCGCCACGTGCGAATGGGTCGGATGCGGCGTGTGGCGGAGCGCATCGACGATCCAGACCCTCACGCCGTCGAGCGCGGCGAACGCCGCCTCCGGGAGGTCGACGACGTCGCTGGAGTAAGCCACATCGCCGAAGCGGTAGCCCACCGAGCGGATGCCCCCGTGGTCCTGGTCAAATGTCGTCACAGGTATCGCTCCAGACGGGCCGTCGACTCGCCAGGGAGTCCCGTGCTCTGGGATCAGATGCTCATCGCAGATGGCCGGATACCCGGCTTCGCCCCGGAATATATAGCGAAAACGGCTCATCAGCGTGGCGCGCGTCGCGGCGTCCATGTGACACGGCGTGCGCCTTCGGCTGGTCAAGGCGAACACCCGCGTGTCGTCAATGCCGTGCACTTGGTCGGCGTGATCGTGGGTGAAAAGGATGGCGTCCAAGCGCCGGACGCCGGCGCCGAGCACCTGCGCGCGAAAGTCCGGAGAGGTGTCGACGAGCACGGTCGTCGCACTCTCGGGTCCGCCGCCCTCGCCGATACGACGCACAAGCAGCGAGCAGCGCGAGCGCCGGTTGCGCGGCTCGTTCGGGTCGCACGCGCCCCAGTCGCCGTCGGAGCGCGGCACGCCGGTCGAGGAGCCGCATCCCAATATCGTGATCTCGAGCCGATCGCTCACGGACGTGGGATCCGATCGAACAAGCCGAAGAAGGCGTCCTCGGTTCGCGCCTCCGCGTCGGTCAGAGACCAGCCTCGGACCTCCGCAAGTTTGGCGAGAACATGCGGCAGAAACGCTGGCTCGTTGCGCCGGCCACGGAGCGGCGTCGGAGCAAGATAGGGACAGTCGGTTTCCACCAAAATCCGCTCCGCCGGCAGGTCGCGGACGACCGCCCTCACCGCTTCGGCAGCTTTGAAGGTGGCGATTCCGGAGACCGAGAACCAGGCGCCGAGGGCGGCCGCCCGCCGCGCCAGATCCGGGCCGCTCGTGTAGCAGTGCATGAGGATCTTGAATGGCCCGCGTGCGTGCTCTTCCTCAAGGATTTCAGCCATTTCCGAGTCCGCGTCGCGGGCGTGGACGATCAGCGGCAGGCCGCTCTCGCGCGCGCTGTGGATATGTTCGCGGAAGCACTGGACCTGGACGTCGCGAGGGCTATGCTCGTAGAAGAAGTCCAGCCCTGATTCGCCGATACCGACGACCCGGTCCCCGATTTGACCGGTAAGATCGTTTGCGCAAAGCGTAAGATAATCTTTCGATTCGTGAGGGTGGACGCCCACCGAGCACCAGATGTCGGGGTGCGAGCGGGCGATCGCGACGACCGCGTCGAAGCGGTCCAGCCGATCACAGATGGTGACCATGATGCGGACGCCGGCGGCGCGCGCACGCTCGATCACCTGTTCCCGATCGTCATCGAAAAGGGTTGCATGAAGGTTGACGTGACTGTCGATCAGCATGCGGCGATCAGCTGCGCGCGGCGCGGCGAAGCTCGCCGATCGCCGTCCAAAGCGCATCGCCCCGGTCGAGGTTCAGGCCATCGACCTCACCCGGCAGAGCGTCGAGGATGGCCTGGGCAGCCGCCCATCGCTCGGCGCCCCCCGCCCCCGTTTCCGCCGCGAGCAGCGCCCGGCGCCGCGCCTGGGCGGACAGCCGCTGGATAGCCAGCGAGAACCGCTCCTGAGCTTCGGAGCCGCGGAACGTCTCGGCCAACGCCTGCACGCGAGCCGCATCGAGTGCAGGCAGCGCGTCGATGAAGCCGCGCGCTGCGTCATCGGCGGCGATGGCGCCGGCCGCGCCGAGCGCCAGCGCCCGTCCCGGCGCGCCGCCGCTCATGTGCGCGAGGCGGAGCGCGTCTTCCTCGGAAACGTTTGATTTCGAAAGAAGAAAGGCGGCTACGGCGGCTTCCTGCCAGGGCGCGAAACGCAGTCGCCGGCAACGCGAGCGAATGGTGTCGAGCAGGCCGCCTGGCGCGTGGCTGACCAAAAACAACATGCCACGCTGAGGCGGTTCCTCCAAAGTCTTCAATAGAGCGTTGGATGAGCTTGGATTCATATCGTCTACCGAATCCACGATGGCAATGCGCCAACCGCCCATGGCCGGGGCCTTGGAGAAGAACTCCGGCAATCGGCGCGCGTCGTCGACTGGGATCACCTTGCGCGGCTTCCCATCATCGCCGATCCGCTCGAGGATCAGGAGATCGGGGTGCGAGCGAGCGGCGACGAGGCGGCTGACCCGGTCGTCGGGCGCAGCGCCGAGCAGGCCGTAGTTGGCGTCGGGGCGAGCGCCGAGCAGCCGGCGCGCGGCGCGGTAGGCGAAGGTCGCCTTGCCCACCCCCTCCGGCCCGGTCAGCAGCCAGCCGTGGTGCAGCCGGCCGCGCGACAACGCCGCCAGGAACGAGGCCTCCACCGCTTCGCCGTGGCTGTAGTCGAAGACGTCGCGGGGGTGCGCGATGGGGGGCGGATCGTCAGCCAAGGGCGGCGGCTCCGAACTGCGCTTCGACGGCGGCAAGCACGCGGGCGGCCACGGCGGTCTCGTCGCCATCGGCGGCGATGACCCGGCACCGGTCGGGCTCCGCGGCGGCGATGTCGAGGTAGGCGCGGCGTAGGCGTTCGTGGAAGTCGGCGCCCTTCGCCTCGAACCGCGCCTCGCCCCCGCCACGGTGTGCGGCGCGGCCGAGGCCGAGCGCAACCGGCAGGTCGAGGATAATCGTCAGGTCGGGACGAACGTCGCCGACCACGGCCTGCTCAAGGGCGGCGATCAGCGCCGGAGGCGCGCCGCCGCCGGCGCCCTGGTAGGCGCGGGTCGAATCGAAGAAGCGGTCGCTGACCACGGCCGCGCCCCGCGCCAGCGCCGGGGCGATCAGCCGTTCGATATGGTCGCGGCGGGCGGCGTACATGAGGAGCGTTTCGCTGATGGCCGACCAGCGGTCGGCGGCGCCCTCGACCAGCAGGGCGCGGATCGCCTCAGCGCCCGGCGAGCCGCCCGGCTCGCGGGTCAGCACCACCTCGCGGCCGCCGGCCTTCAGCCGCTCGGCCAGCCGCCGAGCCTGGGTGGACTTGCCCGTCCCCTCCCCGCCCTCGAACGTGATGAAGCAGCCGGACCCCATGCCGCTCAAATCGTCCGGATCGCGCCCCGGCGCAAGGCGCGCCCCGCGGGTGGCGGGCCGAGCGCCACGCCTGCTAAGACCGCGCGTGACGGACAGGTGGCCGAGTGGTTGAAGGCAGCGGTCTTGAAAACCGCCGTGCGTGCAAGCGCACCGTGGGTTCGAATCCCACCCTGTCCGCCAAGCTGCCTCCCCGCAGGTCGGCCGCTCAGCCTCAGCGCAGTTCGCGGTGTTCCGCGAGGACCGAGGCGATCACCGCTGCCCCGCCTGGATGGTCGACCGCGCCGGCTCCGTCCGCAGCGAGGGTGATCAGCGCCTTCCACAGCGCCCAGCCGCGCCCGCGCGCCCAGGTTCCCGCATCGAGGCCGAGTGCGGCGCGGAAGGCGTCCCGTGTCTGACCGGTGAAGAACGTCCAGGCGATGACGAGGTCGCAGGCCGGATCCCCGACCGCCGAGCAGCCGAAATCGAGCACGGCCGACAAGCGCCCCGACGCATCGACCAGTAGGTTGTCGGCCGCCAAGTCGCCATGCACCCAGACCGGCGCGCCCTCATGTTCGACGGCGAGCGCAGCCTTCCAGACCGCTGACGCGCCGGCGCTGTCGATCCCCACGCCGAGGGCGGCGATCGCTTCGCTCGCTTGGGCGTCGTAGAGCGTCAGCGGGCCGCCTCGCCCGTGCGAATGCGGCCCGGCAAGCGGGCCGCCCGTCGTGTCAATCGCCTGCAGGGCCCTGAGGAAATTGGCGAGCTCGACGGCAAGGCGCCTCGAGTCGGCGATCCGCGCCGCTCCTGCGGTCTCACCGGCGAGCCAGCGATAGACCGACCACGGCCAGGGATAGCCCTCGCCGGGCGCGCCGGCCGCGACCGGCGTCGGGATGGCGAGCGGCAAGTGTGGCGCGAGCCTTGGGAGCCACGTCTGCTCCTTTTCGACCTGGGCGACGTAGCGCCTGTGGCTGGGCAACCGGACGAGGAGATCTTCGCCCAGGCGAAAGGTGCGGTTATCGTTGCCCTGCGGGTCGGCCGCGCGGACGGGCAGCCCGGCCCAGGCGGGGAACTGGGCGGAAAGCAGCCGCCGCACCAGGCTCTCGTCGATGGCGCGCGGGTCGAAGCGCGCAGGGTCCGATGTCATGGGGAGTAGGCTCTCGACGTCAGAGATCGAGTCCCGCCAGGCGTTCGCTGAAGCGGGCGGCGTCGGTGTGGTCGTCGCCGACGCCCATGGCCAGCGCGGCGGCCCAGAGTTCGCGCACCTGGCTGGCGAGCGGCGCGGCGACGCCCCCCTCGTGCGCCACGTCGAGCGCGATCGAAAGGTCCTTGACCATCAGGTCGAGGCCGAAGCCGGAGTCGAAGCTGCGTGAAAGGACGAACGGGATCAGCTTCCTTTGCGTCGCGTTGTTCACGCCGGTCGAGGCGTTGAGCACATCGACCATCACGGCGGGATCGAGGCCGAAGCGCTTGCCGATCAGCAGCGCCTCGACGCTGATCATGAAGCCGGCGGCGGAAACGAGGTTGTTGAGCGCCTTCATCGCGTGGGCCGTGCCCACCGGGCCGGTGGGCAGGATGCTGCTCCCCATCGCCTCCAGCAGCGGCCGGGCGCGGGCGACGGCCTCGTCGGGCCCGCCGACCATGATGGCGAGGTCGCCGGTCTTCGCGCGGGCGACGCCGCCGGAGACCGGAGCGTCGATCAGCGCGCCGCCGGCCCGCGCCACGTCGACGCCGAAGCGTTGGGTGCGCGCCGGAACGCCGGAGCTCATCTCGATCACCAGCGCGCCCGGCTTGAGCGCGGCGAGCACGCCGGCGGATTCATAGAGCACGTCGGCGACGACGGCGCTGGTCGGCAGCATGGTGATGACGACGTTGCTCGACTGCGCCAGATCGCGCGGCCGCGCCGCCGCCGTCGCTGGATGGGCGGCGCAGAAGTGGGCGACCGCAGCCTCCGAGATGTCGAGCACGGTGAGCGCGTGGCCGGCGTCGGCGAGCCGCGCGGCCATCGGCGTTCCCATGCGACCGAGGCCGATGAAACCGATCGCGGTCACGATTTGAGCGCTCCCTCCTCTTCCAGCATCGCGTTCGCAGCGCGGAAGGCCTCGAGCCCGGCCGGGATGCCGCAATAGACGGTGGCGTGCAGCAACGCCTCCTGAATCTCGGCGACGCTCAGGCCGTTGTTGAGCGCGCCCTTGACGTGCAGGCGAAGCTCGGCCGGCTTGCCGAGCGCGGTGAGGATGGCGAGGTTGAGGAGGCTGCGCGTCTTTCGGTCCAGCCCGGGCCGGCCCCAGGCCGCGCCCCAGCACCATTCGGTGGTCATGCGCTGGAACGGGGCCATGAAGTCGCTCGCCTGCGCCATCGATCGCTCGACGTAGTCGGCGCCCAGCACCTCTTTCCGGATCGCCAGACCGGTCTCGAACAGCTCATCGCTCATCCGCATCTCCTCCACGCCGCTCTTGAGCACCTTAGCCGGACCCGCGACAACGCCGCCATCAGCGAAACCGGAGGCCGCGCCAGTGACGACGCCCTACGAGGTCTACGCCATCCGCTACGCCCGCCACGAGGCGCGCACGGCGCGGATGAACTTCATCGGCGGCGACGCGCACGACGGCCCCTCCCCGCTCGACTTCTTCGTCTGGGTGGTCCGCAACGACGAACGGACGATCGTGGTCGACACCGGCTTCGACGCGGCGACCGCGGCGGCGCGTGGACGCGCGCTGCTCACGCCGGTCGGCGAGGGCCTGGCCGCGCTCGGCGTCGACCCGGCGGCGATCGAGGACGTGATGGTGACGCACATGCACTACGACCACGCCGGCAACCACGACCTCTTCCCCACCGCCCGCTACCACCTGCAGGACGCCGAGATGGCCTTCTGCACCGGCCGGGCGATGACGCACGCGCCGCTCCGCCACGCCTATGGCGCCCCGGACGTGACGGCGATGGTCGAAAAGCTGTTCGACGGCCGCGTCGTCTTTCACGCCGGCGACGACGAACTCGCGCCGGGGGTCAGCCTGCACCTGATCGGCGGACACACCGCAGGCATGCAGGCGGTGCGCATATGGACGCGCCGCGGCTGGCTGGTGTTGGCGTCGGACGCGGCCCACCTCTACGCCAATATGGACGAGGCCCGGCCGTTTCCGATCGTGCACGACGTGGCGGCGATGCTGGAGGGGCACCGGACGCTGAAGCGGCTCGCCTCGGCCGACGATCTCGTTGTTCCCGGCCACGATCCGGCGGTGCTGGCGCGGTTCCCGGCCGCGCGCGCCGACCTCGCCGGCCATATCGCGCGGCTTGACGAGGGCCCGGTCGCCTGACGAGGGTCCGGCCATGACCGCTCTCGCCGACGATGACCGCCGCGCCGCCTTGCTCCAGGCGCAGGCGAAGGCCCTTTCGCTGTTCGAGGCCATCGAGGCGGGCGGGCTGATCGCCGCCGGGCGGACCGAGCGCGAGGTCGGGGACGCCATCTATGCGCTGGCGCAAGAGCGGTTCGGCGTCGCGCAGCACTGGCACAACCGCGTCGTCCGCGCCGGGCCGAACACGCTGACGGGTTTCTTCGACATGCCTGACGACCGGACGATCGCGGCGGACGACAACGTCTACATCGACCTTGGTCCCGTGTTCGAGGACTGGGAAGCCGACATCGGCCGCACCTACGCGCTGGGCGAGGATCCGGAGCGGCGGCGGCTGGTCGCCGACCTGCCGCGCGTGTTCGAACGCGTGCAGGCGCACTACCACGCGACGCCGGCGATCACGGGCGCGGAGCTTTATGCGTTCGCGCAGGCGGAAGCGGCCGCGGCCGGCTGGCTGTTCGGCGGCGTGATCGCCGGCCACCTGGTGGGCGAGTTTCCACACCGGCCCTGGCCGATCGAGCGCAAGGAGGTGGTGATCGCGCCGGTGAACACCGAACCGATGCGCAAGCCCGACCATCTGGGCCGCCCGCGCCATTGGATCCTCGAGATTCACCTGGTCGACCAGGCGCGGACGTTCGGCGGCTTTTACGAGCAACTGCTTTGAGCCTGACGGGAACCTGGAACTACCCGACCCGCATCCGTTTCGGCGCCGGTCGGATCGCCGAGCTGTCGGACGCCGTGCGCGAGGCCGGCGTCTCCCGGCCGCTCCTGGTCACCGATCGCGGCCTGGCGGCGAACAGGATGATCGCGGCGGCCGTGGGCGACCTCGCCCGAGCGGGCGTCGAGCCGGAGGTGTTCAGCGACGTGGCCGGCGATCCGACCGGGTCGGACGTGAACGCCGGCGTCGCGGCGCTGAAGGCGCATACGGCCGATGGGGTGATCGCGTTCGGCGGCGGCAGCGCGTTGGACGCGGGCAAGGCGATCGCGTTCCTGGCGTTCCAAACCCGGCCGCTGTGGGACTTCGAAGACATCGGCGACAACTTTCGCCGCGCCGACGCCGCGGCCATCCTGCCGGTCGTCGCGGTTCCGACCACCGCCGGCACCGGCTCCGAGGTCGGCCGCGCGAGCGTGATCAAGGACGAGGATGCGCACGTGAAGCGGATCATCTTCCATCCGCTGATGCTGCCGCGCGCCGTGGTCGCCGACCCGGCGCTGACCGTCGGCCTGCCGCCGGGGCTGACGGCTGCGGTCGGCATGGACGCGCTCTCGCACAATCTGGAAGCCTTCTTCGCGCCCGGCTACCACCCGCTGGCCCGCGGCATCGCCGTCGAGGGCGCGCGGCTGGTGCAGGCCTGGCTGCCGACGGCCGTCGCCGAGCCGGCCAACATCGAAGCGCGGTCGAACATGCTGGCGGCGGCCGAAGCCGGCGCGACCGCGTTCCAGCGCGGCCTTGGCGCCATGCACGCCCTCGCCCACCCGCTCGGCGCCGTCTACGGCGTCCACCATGGACTCCTGAACGCGGTGCTCATGCCCTACGTCATCGCCGCCAACCGACCGGCCATCGAGGCCGATGCGGCCTACCTGGCCGGCTGCCTCGGCGTCGGGAGCAGTTTCGACGACCTGCTGGCCTGGGTGCTCAGGCTGCGCGCCGAGATCGGCATCCCAAACGACCTGGCCGAAGTCGGCGTCCCGGCCGATGGCGTCGCGCGGATCGCGGCGATGGCGGTCGAGGACGCGTCCGCGGGGACCAACCCGGTCCCGTTCTCGGCGGCCGACTATGGGCGCATCCTGGAGCGGGCGATCGCGGGGGAGCTTGGATGACCGACGACCTGACCGGGCTCTCGCGCGACGAGCTCATCGCCCTCGTCCGCTCGGACGCCTTCAAGGCGTTCAAACTCGGCGCCTTCGACATCGACGGCATCCTGCGCGGCAAATACATGCACCGCGACAAGCTGGCCTCGGCGCTCGAAACCGGGTTCGGCTTCTGCGACGTCGTGCTGGGTTGGGATTCCGAGGACCGGCTCTACGACAACGTCGCCTACACCGGCTGGCACACCGGCTATCCGGACGTGGAGGTGCGGCTGGCGCCCGAGACGGCGCGGCGCATTCCCTTCGAGCCCGACACCCTCTTCCTGCTCGGCGAGTTCGCCGGCGAAGCCGAGGCGATCTGCCCGCGCGGCCTGCTCAAACGCGTGCTGGCGCGGGCCGAGGCGATGGGGTTCGCCGTCAAGGCGGGCTTCGAGTTCGAATTCTTCGTCTTCGACGAGACGCCGGAGAGCGTGCGGGCCAAGGGCTATCGCGACCTGAAGACGCTGACGCCGGGCGCGTTCGGATATTCCGTGCTGCGCAACTCCGTGCGCGCGGAGCTTTATCACGAGCTGCTCGACACCTGCGAAGCGATGCGCATGCCGCTCGAGGGCCTGCACACCGAGACCGGCGCGGGCGTGCTCGAGGCGGCGCTGGTCGCGACCGACGCTCTGGAGGCGGCGGACCAGGCGGCCCTGTTCAAGACTTTCACCAAGGTGCTGGCCCAGCGGCGCGGGCTGATGGCGACGTTCATGGCCAAATGGTCCCCCGACTGGCCGGGGCAGTCCGGACACATCCACGTCTCGCTCGCCGATAGCGACGGCAAGTCGGCGTTCCACGACGCGGACGGCCGCTTCGGCATGTCCGAGACGATGCGCTGGTTCGTCGGCGGCCAGCAGCGGCTGATACCGGAGCTGCTGGCGATGATCTCGCCGACCGTGAACAGCTTCAGCCGCCTCATCCCCGGCTTCTGGGCGCCGACCAGCGCGACCTGGGGGGCGGAGAACCGCACGACGGCGCTCCGCGTCATCGGGGGCGGCCCAAAGAGCCAGCGCGTCGAGCATCGCGTCGCCGCGGCGGACATCAACCCCTACATCGCGCTGGCCGCCGCGCTGGGCGCCGGCCTCTGGGGCGTCGAACACAAGATGGAACCGACAGAACCGGTGACGGGCAACGCATACGCGCAGACGTTCCCCGAGGACCTCGCCTTCCCGGCCACGCTCACGGACGCGGCCGAGCGGTTGAAGGCGTCGGCCGCCGCAGAGGCGCTGTTCGGGCGCCCGTTCGTCGACCACTACGCGGCCACGCGCGTCTGGGAGGAGCGGCAATTCCGCCGCGCCATCACCAGCTGGGAGCTGGAGCGCTACTTCGAGATCATCTGAGCGGTCAGATCCGCCGGTCCATCCCCTCCCAGTAGGGCTCGCGGAGCTTGCGTTTGAAGATCTTGCCGGAGTCCTCGCGCGGCAGCTCGGCGTGGAAGTCGACGCGCTTGGGCACCTTGTAAGAAGCCATGAGCGGCCGCAGGAACGTCTTCACGTCGAGCTCGGTCAGCGCGGCGCCGGGCGCGGGCTGAACGACGGCGCAGACGGCTTCGCCGAACTCCTCGTCTGGAATGCCGAAGACGCCGCAGTCGGCGACCCCGGGCATCTTGCCGAGTTCGGCCTCGATCTCCGCCGGATAGATGTTGGCGCCGCCGGAGATGATCATGTCCTTGGCGCGGTCGCACAGGTAGAGGAAGCCGTCCTTGTCGAAGTAGCCGACGTCGCCGGGCGCGATCAGGCCGGCCTTTTCGGACGCGGCCCGCTTGGCGTCGTCGCCGTGGTAGGTGAAGTCGGCCATGGCCGCCGTGCGTGCGATGACCTCGCCGACCTCGCCCCGCGGAAGCGGCGCGCCGTCGGCGTCGACGATGCGGACCTCGGTTTCGGGGATCGGTCGGCCGACCGTGCCGGGGTGGGCGAGCCACTCCTCGGAATCGCAGAAGACCACAGGGCCGATCTCGGTCGAGCCGTAGTACTCGTTGATCACCGGCCCCCACCACTCGATCATCGCCCGCTTGACCGGCGGCGCGCAGGGCGCCGCGGCGTGCACGACGAAGCGCAGCGACGAGAGGTCGTACTTCGCCTTGACCGCGTCCGGCAGCTTGAGCAGCCGGTTGAACATGATCGGCACCATGTGCAGGTGCGTCACCCGTTCGCGGTCGATGAGCATCAGCAGCTCCTCGGGATCGAAGCGCGGCTCGAGGATCACCTTCCCGCCGGCGCGCGCACTGATCGAGCCGTAGGCGTTGGGCGCGGAGTGGTACATCGGGCCGGTGACCACGGTGACACTGTCGGCGGGCGCGCCGAACGAGCCGTCGAAACCGAAGGCGCGCAGCAGGATGCGCCCATAGGTCGCCGTCTGCTCCGGCGTCGGCGGCGCGCGCTTCACGCCCTTCGGATGGCCGGTCGTGCCGGAGGTGTAGATGATCGTGCCGCCGGCGGCTTCCGCCGGGCCCTCGTAGGGCGCGAAGCCCTCGAGCCATGTTGTCCAGTCGGTCATTCCGGCGGGGACGGCGCAGCGCTCGGGCGCGATGCCGTAGGCGGCGGCGACTTCGGGCGGGGTCGGCACGACCAGAACCGGCACGCCTTCGGGCAGCACGCCGCGGATCGGCTCGATCAGATCGGCGTGGATCACGATGGCGCGGGCGCCGGAGTTCTCGAACAGGTAGCGCGCCTCCTCCGGCGCATAGTGCCAGTTCACCGGCGTCGGGTAGGCGCCGATCAGGCCGGCGGCGAAGCTGGCCTCGAAGAACGGCATGTCGTTCCTGAGATAGATGGCGATGAGATCGCCCCGCCCCACGCCCAACGACTTCAGCCCCGTGGCCGCCCGCGCCGCGCGCGCGTCCAGGTCGGCCGTGGCGAGCCGCCGCTCGCCGCTGATCACCTCGCCCATGACGTTGCTCCTGCCTTCTCGCCATGCCTGCCGCCAGCAGCGACGTTGTCAATCCTCACCGATCCTCTCGCAGAGGGGGAAGTGATTTGGGGGCGCGCCGGACGGAAGTGTTTGACGGACCTTGCGTCAGGGCGTTGATTCACGGCGCCGCACCAAAGAGATGCGCGTCCTTTCCGAGTGGAGCGTCCCATGAGCGAGACCGCGGTTGCGGCCAAACCCCTGCCGGCCGTCGGCTTTCTGAAGATTCCGGACAGCGGCGAGCCCTATCTCGAAGGCTTCAAGTGCTCGAACTGTGGCCAGGTCTTCCTCGAGACCCACCCGTCGTGCGCCGCCTGCCGCAAGCGCGATACGCTGAGGGCCTATAAGCTCTCCAACAAGGGCAAGCTCTACAATTTCACCGTCGTGCACCGGAACTTCCCGGGCGTCGAAGTGCCGTTCATCTCGGCCATCGTCGATCTCGACGGGGGCGGCACGCTGAAGGGCAACCTGGTCGATATCGTGCCCAGCGTCGAAGCGCTGAAGTTCGACATGCCCGTCGACGTCGTCATCAAGGACGCCGGTCGCAAGGACCGGGACGGCAATAGCTACCTCGCCTACTTCTTCACACCCGCTAAGGCTTAAGGAGCCTTTCGCCATGACCGAAGTCTACGTCGTCGGAACCGACATGATTAAGTTCGGCCGGTTCCCGGACCGCACCGTCCCGCAGCTCGGCGCCCAGGCGGCCTTGATGGCCCTGGACGACGCCGGGCTCACCATCGACGACATGCAGGCCCTCTACTGCGGCAACCTCGGCGAGGCCGGGGCGATGGTCGGCCAGCGCGTGCTGCGCGAGATCGGCCAGACCGGCATCCCGGTGGTCAACTGCGCCAACGCCTGCGCCACCGGCGCGACCGCCTTCCGCGAAGGCTGGGCGGCGATCAAGGCCGGCATCTACGACGTTGTGCTGGCCGTCGGCGTCGAGCAGATGGGCCGCGGCCTCCTCGGCGGCGGTGGCGGCGGGTCGGGCATTCCGACCGAGGGCCTGCTCGGCTCCGGCACGATGCCGGCGGTGTTCGCCCACGTCGGGATGGAGCATACGCGCAACTACGGCACGACCTTCGAGCAGTTCGCCAAGGTGTCGGTGAAGAACCACCACCACTCCACCCTGAACCCGAAGGCGATGTACCAGGTGGAGACGCCGCTGCAGGAGGTGATGGGCGCGGAGATGATCTCCTATCCCAACACCAAGCTGATGTGCTCGGTGAACGTCGACGGCTCGGCCGCGGCCGTGCTGGCCTCGGAAAGCGCGGCCAAGCGGCTCGGCCTGATGAGCCGCGCCGTGCGCGTGCGGGCCTCGGCGATGACGTCCGATCCCTACACGCCGCGCAACACGGTGATGCCGGACTTCAACGCGGTGACGCGGATGGCGGCGAAAGCCGCCTACGAGATGGCCGGCGTCGGGCCCGAGGACGTGAACCTGGTCGAGCTGCACGACTGCTTCGCGACCGCCGAAATCGTCCACTACGAGAACCTCGGCCTCTGCGCCGACGGCGAAGGCGGGCGGATGATCGACTCAGGCGAGACGGCGCTTGGCGGCCGCGTGCCGGTGAACGTCTCCGGCGGGCTGCTCTCCAAGGGCCACCCCCTGGGCGCGACCGGGATCGCCAACATCTACGAGATCACCACGCACCTGCGCGGGGAAGCCGGGGCGCGGCAGGTCGAAGGCGCGCGCATTGGCCTCACCCACGTGGTCGGCATGGGCTCCGCCTGCGCCATCCACGTTCTCGAGAAGGCCTAGAGGGGCTTCAGAGCCTCACCCGACGCCCGGCCGAGTTGCCACTATGAGGCGATCGGGGTAGGCCCAGAGCAAGGGTTGCGTGGGGTTGTCCGGTTGCGGCCAGAAAAGGCGGGGAGTGCTACCTCCGGTCCGACGCGCCGCAGCGCGCTCGTTTGCCTCTCATCGGCCGTGGTGATGGCAGCCGCGCCGGGGCGCGCGCTCGCCGCCGCGGCGGGCGGCCCGTCGGGGATCGATCTCGGCGCCATGGACCGGCGGGTGCGGCCCGGCGACGACTTCTTCCGGTATGCGCTGGGGAACTGGCTCGACCACGTCCAAATCCCGGCGGACCAGACCGAGGTCGGGATCGACGCCGACACCGCCGCCAAGGTCCTGCAGCAACTCAAGGACATCGTCGAGGCCGACGCCTCGCAGGGCCGCACGGCCGGGGGGCGGATCGGGGCCCTCTACCGCGCCTTCATGGACGAGGCGCGCATCGAGGCCCTCGACGCCGGACCTCTTGCGGCGGATCTCGCGCGCATCGCCGCCGTGTCCGCGACCACCGACGTCACCGCCATGATGGGCGGCAGCTTCTCGGACTACGCGGCCGCCGCATTCTTCCTGCTGGTCACCCCCGACATCCGTGGATCGAACTATGTGCTGCAGGTGGACCAGAGCGGGATCGGACTGCCCGATCGTGTCTACTACCTCGATCCCTCGTTCGCCGGACAACTCGACGCCTATCGCGCCTATGTCGCCCGCTCCCTTGCACTGGTCGGCGCGGCGAATCCCGACGAGGCGGCGCGCGACATCGTCGCGCTCGAGACCCGCTTCGCCAAGGCGAGTTGGCCGCAGGAGGAGCGCCGCGACATCGCGCGACTCTACAATCCCATGACGGTTGAGGCGCTGCAGGCCTATGCGCCCGGGCTGAACTGGCGCGCCTTGCTGGATGCGGCCGGCGCGGTCGGCGTGGACTCCGTCATCGTGGCCGAGACCACCGCCGTGCGGGATATCGCCCGCATCTACGACGAGACGCCGCTTGCGACGCTGAAGGCCTGGGAAACCTTCCACACGATCGATAACGCCGCTCCGTATCTCTCAAAGCGTTTCAGTGACAAAGCGTTCGCCTTCAACGGCCGGGTGCTGGGCGGCATCGGCGAGGAGCCGCCGCGCTGGAAACGGGCGGTGGCCCAAGTCGACGCGAGCCTCGGCGAGGCGCTGGGCCGCGAGTATGTCGCGCGCCACTTCTCGCCTGACGCGAAGGCGCGGATGACCGAAATGGTGTCCCACTTGAAGGACGCCATGGCGGCGCGCATCCGCCGGGCGGCGTGGATGGAAGCGACGACAAGGGCCGAGGCCCTTGCCAAGCTTGCGAAAATGCAGGTGTTCGTCGGCTATCCCGACCGGTGGCGCGACTACTCGGGTCTGGAGATCGACGGCGACCTCTACGGCGACGTCAAGCGCAGCGTCGCGCTCGACTGGCGCTACCAGCTCGCCATGCTCGGCAAGCCGCCGCCCGCCGACGAATGGGGTCCGTTTTACCGAGGCATCCGGCCGCACACGGTCGACGCCTTCAACATCCCGAACGAGAACAAGGTCATCTTCCCGGCCGCGATCCTGCAGCCTCCCTACTTCGACCCGGAGCGTGACTCGGCAGTGAACTACGGCGCGATCGGCGCGATCATCGGCCACGAAATCACACACGGCTTCGACGACCAGGGCCGGAAAATCGACGCTGACGGCCAGCTGCGCGACTGGTGGGCGAGCGCCGACGCCGCCCGCTTCGACAGCGAGGCCGCCAAGCTCGCGGCGCAGTTCGACACATATGAAGCGCTGCCGGGAGTTCACTTGAACGGCAAGCAGACGCTGGGCGAGAACATCGCCGATCTAGGCGGCGTGCTGGTCGCGCTCGACGCCTATCATGCATCGCTCGGCGGGCGCCCGGCCCCCGTCCTCGACGGGCTGACCGGCGACCAGCGCTTCTTCCTCGGTTGGGCATTGCGCTGGAAACGCAAGCAGACGGACGAGACGCTGCGTAGTCGCGCCGCGACGGACGTACACGCCACGGCGCCTTTCCGCGCAGTCGGCCCGTTGCGCAACGTCGACAGTTGGTACGAGGCGTTCCACGTCCAGCCGACCGACCGCTATTACCTCTCGCCGGCCGACCGCGTGCGAATCTGGTGACGCGGGCGCGGAGCCCGCGCCGTTCACCTACCGGAGAAAGCTTTAAGCGCTAGAGCCCGCGGC
>DATGKF010000040.1:0-16932 GCA_035294785.1 Caulobacteraceae bacterium
CGGCTTGCCGGCCAGCGCGCCCAGGATCACCCGCGCCATCGGCGCGCCGCGGCTCGCGAACACGACGGGATTGGCGCGCAGCATGGCGTAGACCCGCTCGTGCAGCGGCATCACGGCGGCAATGTCTGCGGCGCTGGCGCGGCCCCAGCCGACCTCGCTCATCGGCTTGCCTTCGGCGTACTCGAGCAGCAGATCCTCCGCCAGGCCGCCGGTCGCCGGGAAACCGGCCGCCATCGTCCCGCCGGCGCCGCCGGTCTCAGGAGCGGAGAAGCAGGTCCCCGCGCCGCCCTTGCAGGCGTCGGGGGCCAGGATCGCCTGCAGCTTCTCGAGCGCCGGGCCGACCTGGATCGCAGCGACCGCCGGGTCGATGGCGGCCGCAGCCATCGCCGCGCGCAGCTTGTCCTGGTCGAGGCTGCACGCGCCCTTGTCCGAGCCGCCGAAGATCGGATCGCGCGGATGGACGTCGGCGTAGGCCGCCTTCACGCCGCAGCCAGGCTGCAGCGCCTCGGCGGTGATGCGGCCGCTCTCGCGGGTGCGCTGGTCGGCGCCGTCGGCCCACACGGTGACCTCGCTGGGCGCGGCGCAGCCGGTGCGTGGCAGCAGGCGCCGGGCGCGGTAGGCCTCGCGCACCGTCTCGCCCATCAGCTTCACCGTCTGGCCGCCGTGCGGGGTCAGCTCGCCCGGCGCGACCGGCCAGGCCGGCCAAGGCTTGTCGGCGTATTTGGCGAGGTCGGCGTTCGACTGCGTCGGTGGTCTGACCCCGTGACGGGTCACCACCACCACGCGGACCAGATGCAGCGTTGCGGCTTCCGCGCTCCCGGCGGCGAGGGCGAAAGCGGCGGCGATCAAGACGATAAGGCGGGTCATGGGCGGCTCCAGTCTGACGCGCATGTTGCGGCTTTGCGTCCCGAACGCGACAGTCTCGTGAACTCTGGCCCCTGACGAGCGGCGCCAGCCGTCAGGTCATCATCACTTCGCGGTCGGCGCGGCGCTCGCCTTCGCCCGGCAGGTCGTCGAACGAGCCGTGGCTGGAGGCGTAGAGCTTGGCGTAGAGCCCGCCGGCGGCCATCAGCGCCTCGTGCGGCCCCTGCTCGACGATCCGGCCCTGCTGCAGCACGATGATCTCGTCGGCGTCGCGCACGGTCGCCAGCCGGTGGGCGATCACCAGGCAGGCGCGCCCGGTCATCAGCACCTTCAGCGCGCGCTGGATCTCCAGCTCGGTGAAGCTGTCGATGTTGGCGGTGGCCTCGTCGAGGATCAGGATCTTGGGATCGATCACCAGGGCGCGGGCGAACGACAGCAGTTGCCGCTGGCCCAGCGAGATGTTGCGCCCGCGCTGGCCGAGCGGCGTCGCATAGCCCTGCGGCAGGCGCATGATGAAGTCGTGCGCCCTGACCGCCTTGGCCGCCGCCACCACCTGCGCGTGGGTGGCGTCGGAGGCGTAGCGGATGTTCTCCTCGATGGTGCCGGTGAACAGGAACGGCTCCTGCAGCACCATGCCGATGGTCTTGCCGAGGCTCTCCAGCGTCACATCGCGCACGTCGTGGCCGCCGACCAGCACCCGGCCCTGGTCCACCTCGTAGAAGCGGCGGACCAGCGAGATGATCGATGTCTTGCCCGAGCCGGTCGGCCCGACCAGCGCCACCACCTGCCTGGGCTTCACCTTGAAGGTGATGTCCTTCAGCACCGGCCGATCAGGGTAGTATCCGAAGGTGACATGGTCGAACTCGACGGTGGGCTCGATGTCGTGGAGCTCGATCGCGTCCGGCTTGTTCTGGATGGTCACCGCGACGTCGAGCACCTCGAAGATGCGGTAGCCGGCGGCCATGGCCCGTTGCAGCGCCGTGTACTGCATGGAGAGCATGCGCACAGGCTCGAAGAACCGCTGCACCAGGATGACGTAGGCGACCATTGCGCCGACTTCGAGCTGGCCGTTCAGCACCTCGCCGCCGCCGACCACGATGATCACCGCCGTGGCGACGCCGGTGAGGATGGAGACGGTCGGGCTCATCAGCGCCGCGAGGAAGGCCGAGTCGACCTGGGCCTTCATGTTGTCGCGCGCCTTCTCCTCGTAGAGCTCGAAGTTCATCCCCTCGCGGAGGGTCTCCTGCACCGTGCGGATCCCGTTGATGTTCTCGGCGAGCGCGCCGTTGGCGATCGAGGAAGCGTCGCGCGCGCGGCGGAAGGTGATCTTGGAATAGGGCAGCCAGACCGCGCGGATGCCGATCAGCGCCGGCAGCACCAGCATGGTGAGCAGGCCGAGCTTCCAGTTCAGCACCAGCATGTAGATGACGATGCCGATCAGCATCACGAAGTCGCCGACCGTCGAGGTCGTGCTCTCCAGGAAGTCCTGCAGCGCGTTCACGTCGCCTTGCAGCCGGGCCATGATCCGCCCGACGTGGGTCTTGTCCATGAAGCTCAGGGCGACGCTCTGGAAGTGCTCGAACATCGCGCGGCGAACGTCGAAGATGACCTTCTGCGCCAGCCGGGTGCTCAGCCACTGGGACAGCAATGAGGTGATGGTGAAGAGGACCACGACGGCGACCAGAGCCAGCACCACCATGTCGACCCGGTGCAGGCGGTCGACGCCGCTGGTGGCCGCGGTCACCACCTGACCGATCATCACCGGGATCAGGACCGACGCGCCGGAGGAGACGATCGCGGCGACAAGCGCGCCGATCAGCGACCACGGATGCGGCCTCAGGAAAGCCGAGAAGCGCCGCACGATCCGCGTGTCGAACGACATGAAGATCTCTTCGGCTTCGGCGCTGCCGAGGTTGGCGTTGCGGCGGCGCGGCGACGGGCCGGGCGGCGGCGCGTCGCGGTCGAAAGCGAAGTCGCTCATTCCGCCGCCTCCGCCACCTTGCGGCGGATCTTCTCGTCGGCGAGCGACAGGCCCTGCTCGGTGCGGGTCTGCAGCGAATAGAGGTCGTAGTACTCGCCTTGAAGGGCCAGCAGCTCGGCGTGTGTGCCGCGTTCGACGATGCGGCCCTCCTCGAGCAGGATGATCTCGTCGGCGTGCATCAGCGACGACAGCCTGTGGGCGATGATGATCGTCGCCTTCGCCTTGGTGGCTTCCGCCAGCGCGTCACGCACGCGCTTTTCGGTGACCGCATCGATCGCCGCGGTCGAGTCGTCGAAGATCATGATGCCCGGTCCGGGCACCACCCCGCGGGCGATCGACATGCGCTGGCGCTGGCCGCCGGACAGCGCAACGCCTCGCTCGCCGACCCGGGTGCCGTAGCCCATCGGCAGGTGGTCGATGTACTCGTGCAGCTGCGCCGTCTTGGTGGCGCCGACGATACGCGCCTCCTCCGCCCAGGGATCGGCGTAGGCGACGTTGTTGGTCACCGTGGAGTCGAACAGGAAGGCTTCCTGCTGCACCAGCCCGACGTAGGCCCTGAGCGAGGCAAGAGTGACGTCACGTATGTCGACGCCGTCGATGCTGATGCGCCCGCCGCTGACGTCGTAGAAGCGGGGGATGAGGTTGGCGATTGTCGACTTGCCGCTGCCGGGCGGCCCGACGATGCCAAGCGTGCGGCCGCGCCCGACGGAAAAACTGATGTCGTGCAGCACCAAGTGGTCAGCGTCGTAGCCGAAGTCGACGTGCTCGAAGGACAAGGTCCCCTCGCTGGGCGCAAGCGCCTGCGCGCCCGGCTTGTCGGCGATGGCGGGCTCGATATCGAGGATCTCGAACAGCCGCCCCCCGCAGGTCGTGGCCCTGGCCGCCGACATCACGATCATGATCACCTGCCGCACCGGCGCCTGCAGGATGTTCAGGTAGAGGACGAACTCGGCCAGCCGCCCCGGCGACATCGTCCCGGCCACCACCTTGTGCCCGCCGTACCAGAGCACCAGCGCCTGCGAGACGTAGAAGGCAAGCGTCGTGGTGCGCATGGCCCGCATGCGAAGGACGATCCGCTTATAGGCCTCCCGCAGCGCCTCGGTGGCCGCCTTGTCGAACTTGGCCATCTCGAACGCGCGCGCGGCGAACGAGCGGACCACGCGGATGCCCTGAAGATTCTCCTCCATGGTGAGCGTCAGGACGCTCATCAGCGTCTGCACCCGCATCCAGGCGATGCGCAGAAGAAAGCCGACGCGGCCGAGCGTGTAGATGCTGATCGGCACGAACGTCAGCGCCAGGAGCGCCATGATCGGGTCGGACGCGAACATCATGAAGGTCGCGACCACCAGCAAAAGGACCAGCGTCAGCGACATCATCATCCCGTTCTGGATGAACATCCGCGCGCCTTCGAGATCGATCATGCCGCGGGTGATCAGGTCCCCGGAGTGGATCTTGTCGTGGAATCCGAACGGCAGCCGCTGCAACTGGCGGAAATAGTCGAGGCGCAGCACGTAGGCGACCCGCTGACTGACGCGCTCGGCGTTATAGCCGCCGACGCCGGTCAGGAGCCCTTGGATCGTGGTCGCCAGGAGAATGAGGCCCGCCGCGATCCAGAGCGCATGCATCGATTGCGCCTGCAGAAGCGCCAGCTTCGCGAGCGGCACGTGCTCGGCGCGCGCGTGCACGACCACCTTCAAGAGGGCTTGCGCCTGGTTGATCGCAGAGCCGAACAGCCGGGGGACCGTCAGCCCCGCCACCGCCGCGCCGAGCGAGCAGCCCATCGCCAGGGCCACCTGCACCGGGTCGACCTTGAACGCCATGAGCACGATACGCCGAATGATGTTCGGCATGGCCTTGACGTCGATTTCTGGACGCAACGCTTCGTCAAGCGACGCGCCCGATGGCGCGCCTTGAGAATCAGACATCGAATATTCCGTCTTCGGTAATGGGCTCTATTTTGGACCGCCTCGCGCGCACGTGCAAATGCGCGGGCGCCGCTGCTCACGGATCAGATCGTGCGCGGCTGGACGCCCGGCCGCCGTTCGCTCAAAGAGGCGGCGAACGCATACACGAACGGGAGATGACCCATGATCGGCTACGCCACCATCGGCAGCAACGATTTCGAGCGGGCGAAGGGGTTCTACGATGTGGTGCTGAAGCCGCTCGGCGGCCAGCGCGCCTTCGCCAGCGACCGCATGCAGGGCTACGCCGGCGCCGGCGGCGCCATGCTGGCCGTGTGCAAGCCCTACGACGGCAAGGCGGCCGTTCCCGGCAACGGCAACATGGTCGCCCTCTCCTCGCCCTCGCCCGAGGTGGTGAACGAGGTGCACGCCCTGGCGCTCGCCAACGGCGCCGCCGACGAAGGCGCGCCGGGCGTCCGCATGGACGGCTTCTACGGCGCCTATTTCCGCGACCTCGACGGCAACAAGGTCTGCGTCTTCAAGATGGGATGACCGACCTCGCCGCGCTGCTGGAGGCGGAACAGCTCCCGCCCGGCTACGCCGAGGTGGTCGAGCGCCTGCACCGGCCGCTCGCGGCGCGGATCGCGGCGGCGGCGCGCGCCCGGGGGCCCGGCCTGCGCGTCGGGATCTGCGGCGCGCAAGGGTCGGGCAAGACGACGAGCGTGCGGGTGCTCGAGCTGCTGCTGGCGCAGGAGGGCTTGCGCGCCGTCATCCTGTCGCTGGACGACCTTTACCTGCCCCACGCCGACCGCCAGCGCCTGGCGCGCGAGGCGCACCCGCTGCTCGCCACCCGCGGGGTTCCCGGCACGCATGACGTGGCGCTTGGAGTCGACCTGCTGCAGCGTCTCGGCCAGGCCGGAACGATCGTCATCCCGCGCTTCGACAAGGCGAGCGACGACCGCGCGCCGGCGGCGACATGGACGCCGGTCGCCGGCCCGGCCGACGTCATCCTGTTCGAGGGCTGGTGCGTCGGCGCGCGGCCGCAAGATCAGGCGGCGCTGGCCCGCCCGGTCAATGCGCTGGAGCGCGAGGCGGACGCCGACGGCCGCTGGCGCGCCTACGTCAACGCCGCCCTCGCCGGCCCCTACCGGCCGCTGTTCGAGCCGCTGGATCTCTTCGTCCTCTTCGCCGCGCCCAGCTTCGAGAGCGTGCTCGCCTGGCGGACCGAGCAGGAGCACAAGCTGAGGGCGCGCCTTGGCCCGGCGGCCGGCATGAGCGACGCCGAACTCGCCGTTTTCATCGCCCACTACGAACGGCTCACCCGCCACATCCTCGCCGAGGCCCCGGCCCGCGCCGACGTCCTCGTCAGCCTCGGCCCGGCCCGGGACATCGCTGGGCTGCGTGGGCTCTAGCTTGCGGTCGGTTTGGGGCGCCCCTTCTCCCCTCGCGGGAGAAGGTGGACCGCGCATGCGGGCCGGATGAGGGGCCGCGCGGCGGCCTGCCGATCTGGCTCAATCGCCCTCTGTGGCGAGCTCGGCGCGGCCCCTCATCCGACCGGGCTGCCGCCCGGCCGCCTTCTCCCGCGAGGGGAGAAGGGAACGCGTTGCTGCGCGACGGGAGACCTCAGTCCATCAGCCGCTGCATGAAGTAGGTGATTTCGAGCGCGGTGGTGTTGGCGCGCTCCTTCTGGTTGGCGCCGGAGTCGTGCCCGCCTTCGACGACTTCGTAGAACAGGTAGGGGTCGCCGAGCGCCGCCAGCTTCGCCGCGAACTTTCGCGCGTGCTGCGGGCCGACGCGGTCGTCCTTGGTCGTCGTCCAGATGAAGGGTTCAGGGTAGGCGACGCCGGCCTTGAGGTTCTGATAGGGCGAGATCGAGGCGAGGAAGTCGCGCTCGGCCGGCACGGAAACCGAACCGTACTCGGCCACCCAGGACGCGCCGGCCGCGATTTGCTCGTAGCGCATCATGTCGAGGAGCGGCACCTGGATGTCGACGGCCCGCCAGAGCTCGGGGTGCTGGACGAATTCGACCCCGACCAGCAGCCCGCCGTTCGAGCCGCCCTGGATGCCGAGCCGGCGCGGGCTGGTGATCCCGCGCGCGATCAGATCCCTGGCCACGGCGGTGAAGTCGTCGAACGACACCTGCCGATGCGTCTTCAGCGCCGCCTCGTGCCAGGCGGGGCCAAACTCGCCGCCGCCGCGGATGTTGGCGACCACATAGACGCCGCCCTTCTCCAGCCAAAGCTTGCCGATCGTCGAGGAATATTCCGGCGTCATCGACTCCTGAAACCCGCCATAGCCGTAGAGGATGGTCGGGTTCGACCCGTCCAGCTTCATGTCCTTCGGGTGAACGATGAAGTAGGGGATCTTCGTCCCGTCGTTCGACGTCGCCTCGTACTGGTCGACCGCGTCCTTCGAGGCGTCGAAGCGCTGTGGCAGATCCTTGATGTCGGTCTGTTGGCCGCTCGCCGCGTCGCCGGTGAAGAGGTGCGGCGGCGCGAGGTAGCCATCGACGACCGAGTAGAAGCGGTCGTCGATGTCGCTCGTGGAATCGATTCCGACCGACGAATTCGGCTCGACCGCAAGCGACGTCGCCGACCACCCGCCGCCCGGTCTCGGCGCGAAGACGTAAAGGCCGCCGCGCACGTTGTCGAAAATGGCCGCGACGACCCGATGCGCGGTCGGGGTGACTTCCTCGATCGACTGCCGCGGCGTCGGCGCGAACAGCAGGTGCTCGGCGCCGGCGCCCCGCGACGCTGGATCGGTCAGCTCGTCCGGGCGGTAGGCGAGCAGCGAGCCGGCGGCATAGCCCCGCCAAGGCTCGAGCGTGCGGAAAAGGATGCGGCCGTCCAACAGACCGTCGATGTCGAGCTTCTGTGGCAGCGTCAGACGCACGGGCCCGTTAGGCGTCAACAGCCAGGTCTCCTGGTGGAAGAAGTCGACGCCGCGGGCGATCAGCACGACCTCGTGGCCGTCGCCGTCGTGGAGCACCGCCGGGTCGACGGAGACGTCGCTCGGCTGGCCGCGGAAGACCTCGGTCGCCTGGTCGAGGCGCTGGCCGCGCTTCAGGGTCTTGACGACAAACGGGTAGCCCGATGCGGTCATCGCGCCCGGCCCCCAGTCGCGCGCGAGGATCAGCGTGTCGCCGTCGAGCCAGGCGACGCTCTGCTTGCTGCGCGGCAGGCGAAAGCCGCCATCGACGAACTGGCCGGTCGCAAGGTCGAACTCGCGCTGTTCGACCGCGTCTTCGCCCCCGTCGGAGAAGGAGACCATGCAGCGCCTGAAGGCGGGCGGCGGGCAGTCCGCGCCCTCCCAGATCAGGTTCGACCTCTCCGCCTTGGCCAGCGCGTCGACGTCCAGAACCGTCGTCCAGGTCGGCGCCGGGTTCGCATAGTCGGCCGGCGTCGTACGCCGCCAGAGTCCACGCGTGTGGGCCGCGTCCTGCCAGAAGTTGTAGACGTCGGCGCCGATCAGGCCGGGCGCCGGAATCCGGTCCTGCGCCTCGGCGAGCTTCAGGGCGTCGGCGGCCAGGCCGGCGTAGCGCGGGTCGCGGGTCAGCACGGCCAAGGTCTTGGCGTTCTCGGCCCGCACCCAGGCGATCGAGCGGGCGCTGTTCGAGTCTTCGAGCCAGAGGTAGGGATCCGGCGCCTGCGCGCGGGCGGCGGCCGCCGCGAACAGGAACGCGATCGCGGCGAGGACGAAAACGCGCGGCAATCGGACCTCCATGACGGCTTTTGGCGGCCGATGCATAGCACGCGGGACGTGCGGTGCTAGGATCGTCGCCGCCATGACCGGTCAGGGATTTTGCCTGTTCGACACCGCCGTCGGCGCTTGCGCCGTCGTCTGGGGCGCGCGCGGCATCGTCGCCGTGCAGTTGCCGGAGGCGGACGCCGCGCGGACCCGGGCGCGCATCGCCCGCCGCTATCCCGGCGCGGTCGAGCACGAGCCGCCGGCGGCGGTGGCCGAGGCCATTCACGCGATGACCGCGCTGATCGCCGGCGAGCGACGCGACCTTTCCGCGATCCCGGTCGACCTCGACGCCGCCAGCGACTTCCAGCGCGCGGTCTATGCCGTCGCCCGCGCGATCCCGCCCGGCGAGACGATGACCTATGGCGAGATCGCCAGCCAGGTCGGCGACGCCTCGGCCGCCCGCGCCGTCGGCGAAGCGATGGGCAGGAATCCGGTCCCGATCATCGTGCCCTGCCACCGCGTGCTCGGCGCCGGCGGCAAGCTCACCGGCTTCTCGGCCAACGGCGGCGTGGCGACCAAGCTCAAGCTCCTGGAGATCGAAGGCGCCGCCATCGGCGACGAGGCGCCCCTCTTCGGCGACCTCCCCAGAGCGGTGAAGCCGGCGCGGCGCTAGGCGCACCAAACCTCCGCCGCCGCATCGCTTGACGGACCCATATCCGTACGGTTATGGATAGAATGATAACCGGCGAGCTATCGATCCCAGATGTCGAACGGTCTCCAGGATGAGCTCTTCCGGTCGCTAGGCGATCCCACGCGGCGGGCGATCTTCGAGCGGCTGTGCCGCGAGGGCGAGCAGACGGTCGGGGCGCTGACCGCGGACGCCGGCGTCTCGCAACCGGCGGTCTCCAAACACCTCGGCGTGCTGAAGCGGGCCGGGCTGGTGAGCGAGCGGCGCCAGGGTCGCCAGACCCACTACAGCGCCCAACGGAGCGCGCTTGCGCCGCTGCTCGACTGGACGCGCCGGATGACCGAGTTCTGGGAGGGGCGGTTCGACGACCTCGAAGACCTGCTGAAAAGGATGGACCAATGACCAACGTCGCCACCGAAACCCGCTCTGTCGTGGTCGAGCGGGAGATGCCCTATCCGCCCGAAAAGCTCTGGCGCGCGCTGACCCAGCCGCATCTGCTGGAAGGGTGGCTGATGAAGAACGACTTTAGCCCCGCCGTGGAGCATCGCTTCAAGTTCAGCGGCGACTGGGGGGCCGTCGACTGCCGGGTCCTCGAGGTCGAACCGAACCGGAGGCTGGCCTACACCTGGGGCGCGATGGGGCTCGAGAGCGTCGTCACCTGGACGCTCACGCCAACGCCTGGCGGCGCCAGGCTGCGCATGGAGCATGTGGGCTTCAGGCCGGACCAGGAGCAGGCCTACCGCGGCGCGACGGCCGGCTGGCAGCGGATGGTCGGCGCGCTCGAGGACCTCCTGGCGCGAATCGACTAGGGGGGCCTGTCCTCAATTGTGGAAGGCGGCGCACAAGCAAAATCCCTTCTCCCGCTTGGGGGAGAAGGTGACCGCGAAGCGGTCGGATGAGGGGTCGCGCCGAGCCGTCCGGTTAGCGTAGCGCCGGCGCGACCGCCCCTAGCATTGACCACGAACGAACACGGAAAACACGAACGAGATCAACCCGCGGGGCCGCAGCTGCCGTTCGTGTTCGTTCATTTTTCGTGGTTCCTCCTCCCGCGCCGAGCCGCCGCCAGCGTCATCCGGATAGGTCTGAGAGACCCCTCATCCGCCCCCCTTTCGGGGGCCACCTTCTCCCCCAAGAGGGAGAAGGGACGCCGGGGAAATCGCCTTTGAGTCAAAGGCTGCGTCCTCGGCTCAATTGAGGACAGTCCCCAGGGGCCGGCGCTGCGGCGGCCTGGACAGAACCCGCCGCAGCCTGTTCCTTGCCGGCCGAAGACAAAGGGCCGGGCTCGATGCCGCTCTCCGACCAGGAACGCAAGGCGCTGCGCGAACGCTGCGAGGTCGTTTTCTACGGCTTTCGCACGCCGACGCCGGCCGATGAGTTCCAGATGCTGGCCGACTGGTGCCGCGCGGGCGACGTCGCGCACGACGACTATGGCGAAGGCGCCCTGATCGAGGACTTCGAGCGGCGCATCGCCGATCTCACCGGCAAGGCCGCCGCCGCCTTCTTTCCCAGCGGCGTCATGGCTCAGCTGACGGCGATACGGATCTGGACCGAGCGCGCCGGCCTGGCGCGGTTCGGCCTGCATCCGACCTCGCACCTGATCGGCCACGAGCGCGAAGCCTATCAGGCGGTCTTCGGCCTGCATGGCGCCGTGATCGGCGATCGTCTCAAGCCCATGACCGCGGCCGACCTCGAGAAGGACCGCTCGCCGCTCGCCTGCCTCATCGTCGAGTTGCCGATCCGCGAGGCCGGCGGTCAGCTGCCGAACTGGGAGGAGCTGGAAGCGCTCAAGGAAGCCTGCCGCGCCCGCGGCGTCACGATGCACATGGACGGCGCGCGGCTCTGGGAAAGCCGCGCCTTCTATGGCCGCTCCTATGCCGAGATCGCGGAGGGCTTCGCCTCGGTCTACGTCTCCGCCTACAAGGGGATCGGCGGCATCGCCGGCTCGGTGCTGGCCGGCGATGATGACGTCATCGCCGAGGCGCGCCTCTGGCGGCGGCGCATGGGCGGGACCCTCGTCCACCAGAGCCCGATGATCGCTTCGGCCGCCATGCGCCTCGACGCCCGGCTGGCGCAGATGGACGCCTGCTACGCCCGCGCGCTCAGCCTGGCCGGGGCGTTCTCCGCCGTTCCAGGGCTGAAGGTGAACCCGAGTCGGCCGCACACCAACATGATGCACCTCTATTTCGAGGCGCCCGCCGAAGCGGTGATGGAGCGGCGCGACGCCATCGCCGAGCGCGACGGTGTTTGGGTGATCGGCGGGCCCAAGCCGGCCGAGGTCCCCGGCTGGTGCGTGAGCGAACTCTACGTCGGCGACACCCTGGTCGACCTCGCGGACGCGGAGGTCCTCCCGCGGGTGCGCGAGCTGCTGGGCTGACCGGGGGCCGGCTGGTCTTGCCGTGAAGCCGCCGCCGCGCCGACTCCTTGCCGTCATCCTCGGCCGGAGCGGAGCGGAGTGCCGGGGACCTATGAACACCGATCGATCCGGTGTTCATGGGTGGCCCGAACAAGTCGGGCCATGACGGTTTAAAGTGACGCTACCCGGCCAACCGCCCCACCGCGTCGGCCACTTGGGCGGTTTTCTCGAAGATGACCATGTGGCCGGCCTCGGGGATGGAGACGAGCTGGGCGCCGGCGATCTTGCGCTTGAACTCCTGGGCGTAGACCGGCGGGATCAGCTTGTCGGAGTCGCCCCAGACGAGGATCGTCTTCGCCTTCACCCGATAGAGCCGCCCGGCGAGGCCGCGCTCGGGGATGGGGAAGAGAATCCGGCCCGCCATGCCGAGTTGGCGCGCGTTGTTGACCAGGTAGGTCTGCAGGAAGTTGGGGTCGGAGACGTCGCGGCCGGCGGTCATCATCGCCGCGCCGGCGGTGGCGTCATGGAACAACAGCGCCGGCATCTCGAACGGCAGGGTCGAGAAGATGTCGGCGATCGGGTGGTCGTCGAGCCAGAGCCCCGCCGGGCAGATCAGCGCCAGGCGGCTGACGTCGTTCGGCTGCACCGCCGCCATCTCGGCCGCGATCATGCCGCCCATCGAGTGCCCGACGAGCACCGGATCTGTCAGCGCCAGCGCCGCGGCCACGTCCCAGGTGTGGAGCGTGATGTCGAGCATGTCGCGGAGTTCGGGACACTCCTGGCTCTCTCCGTAGCCGGGCAGGAACGGAGCGTAGACGTGGAAACGCTCGGCCAGCTTGGCGACGAACGCGTCGTCGTCGGTGAGGCCGCCGGCGCCGTGCAGGAAGAGGAGCGGCTCGCCGGAGCCGGCCTCGACGTACTGGACGGGGACGTGTTGGGTTTGGACGGTCTTGATCGCCATCGGCCTATTCTCCGGGAACCAGGGCGCCGCGGGCGGCTTCGGCGGCGTCGCGCTCGGAGGGCAGCCGCCCGGCGCTCAGCGTCGGGATCGGGTGGCACCAGAAGCGGCCGTCGTCGTCGAACTCGGGGAAGATGCCGCGCAGCTTGGGCATCACCTTCTCGGCGAACAGCTTGGTCGAATACATGCACTTCTCGGTCGGCATGTTGCCCACGTGCATGAGGCAGAAGACGTTGCCGACGTGGAGGCCCTTGATCATCTCCTCCATCCGCTGGCGCACCGTCTCCGGCGAACCGGCGATGACGTGGCCGCCCTCGATGAGGTCCTTCCAGGTGAGCTCGGCGAAGCCGCCGCGCTGGGGCGCGTACTGCGACAGCGCCCCCGACTGGATCGTCTTGATGGTGCGGTAGCCCGGCGCGTCGGCGAAGCCCGGATAGACGTGCAGGCAGCGGTTGTAGAAGTAGTTCACGTGCGGCCAGTAGAGCCGCTCGGCCTCCTCGTCGGTCTCGGCGACGCAGATGGTCTGCGCGAAACCGGCCCGATAGGGGCTCTTGTCCGGAGCGCCCTTCTCCTCGACCCGGCGCCAGTAGCCCTCCATCAGCGCCTTGGCGCGGAGGTAGCCGGTGAAGCTGAGGTAGGAATACGAATAGGTGTTGTCGATGCAGAAGTCGTAGGTCTCGACCGAGCCGCCGCCGGGGATGTGCACCGGCGGATGCGGCTGCTGGATCGGCCGCGGCCAGATGTTGACGTGGCGCAGCTTGTTGTAGCGGCCGTTGAAGGCGAACGGCTCGCGCGTCGTCCAGGCCTTGATGATCAGGTCGTGCGCCTCGGCGTACTTCTCGCGCGTCAGCGACGGGATCTGGCCGTAGCAGTAGTTGGTGTCCATCGAGGTGCCGACCGGGAAGCCGGCCACCAGGCGCCCGCCGGAGATGCAGTCCAGCATGGCGAACTCTTCCGCCACGCGCACCGGCGGGTTGTAGAGGGCGATGGAGTTGCCCAGGACGACCAGAGCCACGTCCTTGGTGCGACGGGCAAGGCCGGCGGCGATGATGTTCGGCGAGGGCATGATCCCATAGCCGTTCTGGTGATGCTCGTTGACGCCGATGCCATCGAACCCGACCGTGCCTGCGTATTCGAGCAGGTCCATGTAGGTGTTGTAGACCTCGTGGCTCTTCACCGGGTCGAACAGCTTCTGGTCGATGTCGACCCAGACCGAGCGGTTCTTCTCGCGGAAATCGTCCGGCAGGTAGGGCCAGGGCATCAGGTTGAACCAGGTGAACTTCATCTTCGGTCTCCGCTTGGCCCGCGCGGGCGGGTTCCTGATCGGCGTTCAGTCGAAACGACCCTAGGACGGGACCCGCGGCGAAGGCAAGAAAGCGCTGGCCTCACGCGGCCGGCGCGTGGACAAATCCGCGCGATGGGGCGCGCGTCGTTTTCTTCCCGCTACGGGCCATGGGCGGTCGTGGCCGGGGCGTCGGAAGGGCTGGGCGCGGCGTTCGCCGCGGCGCTGGCGGCGCGGGGCGTGAACTTGGTGCTGCTGGCCCGCCGCGCGGACCGGCTCGAGGCGGTCGCCGCGCCGCTCCGATCCCGCGTCGACGTGCGCGCCGCCGCATTCGATCTGGCGAGAGCCGATCTGGCCGACGCGCTCGCCGCGCTGATCGCCGACATCGAGGTCGGCCTCGGCGTCTTCAACGCCGCCTTCGCGCCGGTCGGCGAGGTCGTCGATCGGCCGGTCGAGGATCTGGAGCGCGTCGCCCAGCTGAACGTGCGCGGCCCCGTCGTTTTCGCCCGCACGCTGGCCCCGGCGATGGTCGCGCGCGGCCGCGGCGGGATCGTCCTGATGTCGTCGCTGGCGGGCTTGCAGGGCGCGCCGCGCATCGCGACCTACGCCGGCTCGAAGGCGTTCAACATCGTCTTCGGCGAGGGTCTGTGGGCGGAGCTGCAACCGCGCGGCGTCGACGTGCTGGTCTCCTGCGCCGGCGCGGTGCGGACGCCCGGCTACGCCGCCGCGGCGAGCGGTGATGCGCCCGGAACGCTGGACGCCGATGTCGTCGCCGAGCGGACGCTGGCGGCGCTGGGCAAGGGGCCGGTGGTGACGCCGGGCGCGACGAACGGCCTGGCGCGGTTCGCGATGACGCGGCTGTTGCCCCGCCGCGCGGCCATCGGCGTGATGGCGCGCTCGACGAAGGACCTCTCGTGACCCTGCTCGGGCTCGCCGCGCCGCTTTGCGTCTACGCGGTGGTGACGGCGCTCCACCTGGCGCTGCCGGCGCGGCGCGTGGCCGGCTACGTGACCGACCCGGCGACCGGCCAGCCGCTGCGCTACCGGCTGAACGGCCTCCTGGTTTTTCTCGTCACGCTGGCGCTCTGGGCGTTCGCCTGCTGGCGCGGCTGGCTGGCCTGGGACGGCCTCTGGCAAGTGCGCTGGGCGAGTCTGGCGGGCGCCTGCGCCCTCGGCCTTGTCCTTACGCTCGCGCTCGTCCTGCCGGCGCCGGGCACCGGCAAGGGACTCCTGGCCGACCTCTTCCTCGGCCGCCTGATGAACCCGCGCATCCTAGGCGGACGGCTGGACCTCAAGATGTGGCTCTACATGGTCGGCGCGACCATGCTGGGGCTGAACCTCTACAGCTTCGCCGCCCACCACCTGCTCGCCTTTCCGCGCGATCCATCGCCGGGCGTTCTGCTCTACACCGGCCTCTTCAGCTTCTTCCTGGTCGAGTACCTCTTCTTCGAGCGCGTGCACCTCTACACCTACGACCTGTTCGCCGAGCGGGTCGGGTTCAAGCTCGGCTGGGGCTGCCTGGTCTTCTACCCCTACTTCTATCCGGTCGGCCTCTGGTCGACCGCCGCCCTGCCCAATCCGCACAGCCCGCCCTGGCTGCTCGCCCTCGCCGCCATCGTCTTCTTCGCCGGCTGGTCGCTGGCGCGCGGGGCGAACATGCAGAAGTACGTCTTCAAGCGCGACCCGACCGCCCGCTTCCTCGGGATTGCGCCCGAGGCGCTCGTCGATGGCGAGCACCGGCTGCTGGTCTCCGGCTTCTGGGGCGTCGCGCGGCACGTGAACTATCTCGGCGAGGTCCTGATGGCGAGCGGCCTCGCCCTCTCGCTCGGCTACCCGACCCACATCGGCCCCTGGCTCTACCCGCTCTACTATGTGGCCCTCCTGGTCCCCCGGCAGATCGACGACGACCGCCGGTGCCGCGCGAAGTACGGACCGCTCTGGGACGCCTACCGCGCCCGCGTCCGCTGGCGCATCGCGCCCGGCCTGTTCTGAGCTTCACAAAAGCGGCGACATCCGCATGCTAGCGCCGCTTCGGGGAGGATGCGGCATGCGGGTGCAGTTCGAGCAACAGCCGAACGTGACAGGGGATGCGACGGTCGCCGCGCAGGGGTTCGGCCGCCTGGCGCCCGAGCCGCCGCCCGCCTTCGATCCGGTCGGCGAGATCGAGGCGGCCTGCGCCTTCTTCGAAGCGCAAGGCTATGTGGTGCTGCGCGACGCCTTCGATGCGAACGAGCTGGCGTGGCTGAACGCCTTCTGCGACCGCACGCAAGGCGAGCGCCCCGACGCCTGGGGACTGACCCGGCGCAAGGGGCACCATCGCAACCAGGGCCTGATCTTCTCCCAGCCGCTGCTGGACTATCCGGAGCTCGACCGCTTCACGCGGCATCCGCGCAGCTTTCCGGTGGTGGCGCGCCTCCTGGGCGGCGAGAGCCACGTGCGCTACGCCGAGTTCAACCTGCGCGAAACGCCAGAGGGCGCCGGGCCGCGCGGGATGAACTTCCACCACGACGCGGTCGTGGAGGACCGGCTGACGCGGCGGCCCTACATGCCCTGCGACTGGCTGTGCGCCATCCACTATCTCAGCGACGTCGAACCCGGCGCGCCGGCGTTCTGCGTCGTCCCTGAGAGCAACCGCTTCACGAGCCTGAAGGATGCCTTCGAAGGCCTCGGCGACCGCTATCGCGAGACCCCCCTCTATGGGCCGGCCGGGACGTGCGTCCTCTACGACACCGCCCTCTGGCACACGCGGCTGGACGGCGACGGCGAGCGGATGCGGCGCACAATGCACCAGTATTTCGCCCGCGGCGGCTGGATCCGCAGCGCCCTGCCCACGTCAGACCGTTACGTGCGGCCGCCGAGCCCGGTGCTGACCAACTGGAACCTGATCCCGGAACGGCTGGCGCTCAGCCCCGACCCGGCGACGCGGCTCTTCTTCTCCCACTGGAACACGGCGCAGGGCGAATGGGTGGCTTCGGGCTTCGACCCGGAGATGCGCAAGGCCATGCCGCGCGGCGAGGACTAGCGCGATCCAGGCTCAGCGCCCGCGACGACGGCCGCTCAGCAAATCCCTGAGCGCCTCCTCGGCCGTGGTTTAATGCTCATCAGTCCGCGGCGTACGATGTGAAGTGTTCCTGTTTGGCGAGAGTCCGCTCCCGCCGGCGCAGAAATTGTTGTTGTTATTGTTATTGTTGTTGTTTCCTGCGTATCGGGAACCTTCGC
>DATGKF010000041.1:0-27379 GCA_035294785.1 Caulobacteraceae bacterium
CCGCGGCCTGGGCGGCGCGCACGACGGGGCGGTCCGGCTCGGTCATCGAGGGGCGCACCTCCAGCAGGTCGCGCAGCGAGTAGCGGAAGCCGGGGCGGCGCTGGGCCAGGCCATCGAGCAGGCCGCGCATGGCGGCCTTCACCTCGCCGAGGTCCTCCTCGATCAGGAGGCGCCGGTCGAACACCAGCCGGCAGGCGTCCGCCACCAAGGGCGCAGGCAGTCCGGCCAGATCGCCCGGCTCCATGTCCGGCTGGCCGCCGTGGACGGAGTTGATGTTCATCGTCGGCGTGCGCGCGCCGGGCGGCTCGACCGGCATGGCCGTCGCTTGGCTTTCCAGCGCCGGATAGAGCTCGGTCTCGAACGCCTCCAGCACCGCGGCCATGTGGCGGATGGCGGAGTCGCCCAGGAACGGCATCGAGCCGTGGGCGATGCGCCCCTTGGTCTCGATCTCGCCCCACCAGACGCCGCGATGGCCGATGCAGACGCGATCGACGTTCAGCGGCTCGGGGATGATGACGTGGTCGACGCGCGGCTTGGAGAAGAGGCCCCGCCCGGCCATCCAGGCGACGCCGCCGAGGCCGCCGGACTCTTCGTCGCCGGTGCCGGAGATCTCGAGCGCCCCGGGGAGGGGGGCGCCGGAATCGATCAGCGCCTCCACCGCGACGATCGCCGCCGCCAGGCCGCCCTTCATGTCGCAGGATCCGCGCCCGTAGACGCGGCCCTCCTCGACCTGCGCGTCGAACGGCGGGCGGCTCCAGCCTTCGCCGGGCGCCACCACGTCGATGTGGCCGTTGAAGTGCACGCACGGTCCGGCCGAGCCGCCTTCGCGCCGCGCGATGACGTTCCAGCGCGGATAGCGGTCGCTGTCGCCGGGCACGCCCTCGGCGCGCATGTATTCGACCTGGAAACCGCGCGGCTTCAGGCGCTCGCCGATCAGCTCGGCGCAATCGCGGTAATGCTCGCCCGGCGGATTGACCGACGGAATGCGGATCAGCGCCCGCGCCAGCTCGACGATGTCGCCTTCGCGATCGTCGATGGCGACGAGCAGGGCGTCTTCGTTCGGGTGGCTCACAGGCACCGTCCGCCGTCGACCTCCAGCGCGACGCCGGTGATCATCGAGGCCTCGTCGGAGCAGAGAAAGACCGCGGTCGCGGCGACGTCGGCGGGCGTGGTCAGGCGGCGCAGCGGGATGGTGGTCAGCACCCGCGCCCGCGCTTCGGGCGTGTCCTCGCCGCCCATGAAGGTCGCCAGCATCGGCGTATCGCCGGCGACCGGGTTGATGGCGTTGACGCGCACGCTGTAGCGCGCCAGCTCGATGGCCATGGCGCGGGTGGCGGTGATCATCCAGCCCTTGGTGGCGTTGTACCAGGCCAGGTTCGGCCGCGGGCTGACGCCGCCGGTGGAGGCGATGTTGAGGATGGCGCCGGCCTTCGCCGCCTTCATGAGCGGCACGACGTGGCGGGCGGTCAGGTAGACCGACTTGGCGTTGACGGCGAAGAGGCGGTCGAACTCGGCTTCGGTCACGGCGTCCAACGCCTGCGGCGCCTGGCCGATGCCGGCGTTGTTCACCAGGATGTCGATGCGGCCGCCGAAGGCGACGGCGGCTTGCGCCAGCGCGGCGACGTCGGCGTCGCTCGAGACGTCGGCGCGGACGGCGGCCGCTGCGGCGCCAAGCCGCCCGGCCACCGCGGCCGCGCCGTCGCCGTTGACGTCGGCCACAATCACCTTTGCGCCCTCGGCGACGAAGCGGCTCGCGATCCCCTCGCCAAACCCCGACGCCGCGCCGGTGACGATCGCCACCTTGCCGGCCAGCCTGCCCGCGCTCTCATCCGCCATGCCGCAGCAGAGTGCCGGCGCCGCTGCGGAAGTCCAGGGGGCGCCGACTTCCAATTTGATCGTCATGGCCCGACTTGTTCGGGCCACCCATGATCACCGACTCCGATCAGGTGTTCATGGGTCCCCGCATTACGCCGCTGCGCGGCTCCAGCGGGGGATGACGGGTGGGTGGAATAGCTCAGGCCGGAACCGTTATCGCCCCAATCGCGTCGAGCTCGGCGAGGGCGTCGCCCGGCAAGGTTAGCTCGGCCGCGGCCAGGTTCTCGCGCAGGTGGGCGCGGGAGGAGGTGCCGGGGATCAGGAGGATGTTGGGCGCGCGCCGCAGCAGCCAGGCCAGCGCCGTCTGCAGGGGCGTCGCGCCCAGCCGCGCGGCGACGCCGTTCAGCGCCTCCGACTGCAAGGGGAAGAAGCCGCCCAGCGGGAAGAAGGGAACGTAGGGAATGCCCTTGTCCGCCAGCGCATCGATGATGGCGTCGTCGGCGCGGCGAGCGAGGTTGTACATGTTCTGTACGCAGACCACCGGCGCGAGCTTTTGCGCCTCCGCCAGCTGCGTCAGGCTGACGTTGCTGAGGCCCAGGTGCTGGATCAGCCCCTGCCGTTGCAGCTCGGCCACCGCCGTGAACGACTCCTCGATCGACTCGTCGCTCGGGCCCTGCAGGCCGCCCACGCGCAGGTTCACCACGGGGATGGCGTCCAGGCCCAGATTGCGCAGGTTGTCGTGCGTGCCGGCGATCAGGTCGGCCGGGGCGTGGGCCGGGTTCCACGAGGCGTCCGCCCCGCGCACGGCGCCCAGCTTGGTGACGATGACCAGATCGTCCGGATACGGATGCAACGCCTCGCGGATGATCTCGTTGGTGACGTGCGGGCCGTAGTAGTCGCTGGTGTCGATGTGGTTGACCCCGCTGGCGATCGCCTCGCGCAGCACCGCCACCGCCTCGGCCCGATCTTTCGGCGGCCCGAACACCCCCGGCCCGGCCAGCTGCATGGCGCCATAGCCCATGCGGTTCACGCGGCGGTCGGCCAGCGCATAGGCGCCGGCGGCGGTGATGTCGATCATGGTGGAGTCTCCCAACGGCAGCCCCTCATATGGAGGCAGGGCGGCAGGAGCGCACCCTCTCACCCCGCCCATAGGGCGGGGGAGGGGCCCGCGGGCGAAGCCCAGCGGGAGGGGGCGGGGTTACGGCCCCTCCGACTGGCGACGCTGCGACGCCGCCCAGATGCTTTGCCGGGAGCGCTGTAACCCCTCACCCTCCCGGTCGCTTCGCTCCGGGCCCCTCCCTCTCCCTATGGGAGAGGTGCGGAGAGAAACGCCAGCGTCCGCGCGTTCACGGCGTCCGGCTGGGCCATGGCGGCGATGTGGTCGGCGCCCTCGACCACCGCGCCCTCCAGCGCCGGCATACGGCGCTTGGCGAGCGCCAGGTAGGCGTGCGCGTCGTACAGCGTCTCCTCCGCCCCGATCAGCAGCAGTGTCGGCGCGGTGATGGCGGCCAGCTGGCGGCGGCTGAACACCGTAGGGCTGATCACGCTCACCTCCGCCCGTTCGCTCATGGTCACCGCCATCAGCCGCGCCCAGGTCATGTCGCGCGGCGGGCGACGCACGATGTCGGTCGGCGCCCGCGCGCGGCCGACCAGGCGCCGCGCCAGCCGGGATGCCGGCCCACGCACCCGCATGGCCCAGGTGAGGCGCCAGTACTGCGAGGCGAAGACGCCGACCGGGTCGATCATCACCACCCGCTCCACCCGCTCGGGCGTCGCCACCGCCTGGTTCGCCGCCAGGAAGCCGCCGAACGAGCAGCCGACGAACGACGCCCGCGCCACGCCCAGGCCATCGAGCACCTCGCCCATCCAGCCCGCATAGTCGTGGCGATCGCGCAGGCGCCGCACCGCGCGGCTCTTGCCCGGCTGGCCGATCACGTCGACCGCGTACGTGCGGAACTGGCGGCTCAGGGCCTCGACGTTCAGCCGCCACACCGTCGCCGTGCCCGCAAAGCTCGGCAGCAGCACCAGCGCCGGCGCATCGCCCGGCCCGCTCGCGACCACGTGCGTCGACCCCAGCCGCGTCGGAACGTCGACCTCTTCGTACGCCACCGGCCACTCGGCCAGCACCGCGTCATAAGCCGCCATGTACCGCGCCCGCCCGGCCTCGCTGCGGAACGCGGGCAAACTCGCCGATGCGTTTTCGTTCAAATGAGCCCTCCCCAAAAAGGGCGCGGACCATGACGGAAGCGGGGCGCCGCCGCCATTCTTGAACGAAACGATTTCATCCCCAGATCACGGTAAGGGAGTCCATCACCGCCCAGGACGCACAGCAACGTCCCTTCTCCCTCTTGCGGGAGAAGGCGGCCTCCGAAGGAGGTCGGATGAGGGGTCTCTCAGAACTGCCGGAGTAGCGGCTCGCCGAGTCGGAGAGCGGAGCGCGACCCCTCATCCGTCAGCTTCGCTGACACCTTCTCCCGCAAGAGGGAGAAGGACCCGTCGGTGACGGCCGAGTCGTGGACGTGAGCGCCGCCGCTACGACTTGCACTGCAGCACCTTCGACCAGAGCCAGCGCTCGCCGCCGCCGATCGATTGGGCGTCGTCCAGTTTCCAGCGTCCGCGGATCTTCTGAAAGTCGAACACGATCTTCATCGGCGTCCCGATGTTGGCGAACGAGGCGGTCACCGTCTCGCGGCCCGCACCCGCGGCCACGTCCGGGCCGACGTCGACGTGCGTCACGTCGGAGTCCTGCCCGTTGACCCAGAAGACGAAGTCCAGCCCGCAGGCTGCTTCCCCGTTCGCCGCCTTCCGCGCCGCCGCCACCAGCGCCGTCAGCCTGGGCGAATAGATCGACTCCGGCGGCGTGTACCGCGGCGGCAGGTTGCGCGGATTGACGTAGGCGTTGTCGGCGATCATCCGCCGGTAGATCTCGGCGATGATCGCGTGCGGCGTCATCCCCGCATAAGCGTCGGCGCGGGCGGGCAGGGGAGCGAGCCCGGCCGCCGCCATCATCCCGACCAGCGCGCCGACGGCGGTTAGCCGCCGCTCGATCCCTGTCATCCCTGTCCCCCTGAATGGCGTCCAAGCTAAGCCTGTTCGGGACCCCTCAACAGCGCCCTTCGCCCGCAAGGGGAGAAGGGACTCTCGCTCTCACGGCGCACCTCTCCGCACCCACCACTTGCGAGCCGCGACCACGGCCCAGATCGCCTCGATCACCCCGAACGGCCATGCGCCCTGCAGGAAGCCGTAGGCGCTGCCCAGCGCGCATGATCCCGCGAACGCCAGCGTCCACCACGCCGACCGCGCCTCCATGGCGTAACAGACCAGCATGGCGGCGACGGCGAAAAGCCCGAAGGCAGTCAGAGCGTCCATCGGCCCGCCCACGCGCGCTTGCGCCAAGACCGGCGGCGAAGGCGGGGTACGTCCATCAGGCAACTCCGAGCCGCAGAACCGCCGCTGCCCTAGCGCAGTTCGCCGCGGCGACCCAGAGACCGCCGATCAGCCCTTCTTCAGCACCTTGTCGGCCTTGCGGTCGATCTTGCGCTCCTCGGCCTTGGACATGCGGCCGGCGTTCGCCGCCTGGCTGGCCCGCGCCTTGGCGTTGCGGGCGTGGGCCTTGTCCTCGACCGGGTAGGCGCGCTTCTTGGGTTCGGCGAAGTCCTTCGCGGGGAGCTTGTTGCGGGTCTTGGCTTTGAGTTCGGCCATGGCGATCTCCATTCCTTGCTCTGCCAACGCGCGGACGCGCGAGGCGTTCAGCGACCGCGGCCGCCACGCTCACGCCGGCACGTACGCCCCGCCATTCACGTGGATCACCTGCCCCTGCACGAACGCCGCGGCCGGGCTCAGCAGGAATTCGACCACCGCGGCATAGTCGTCGTCGGCCGTCAGCCGGCCCGAGGGGTTCGCCCGCGCCGCGCGCTCGAACAGGCGCTGCGCCGCCTCCTCGCTCCCCAGCATGGTCGCCACCGAGCTCGTCTCGACCAGCCCCGGCGCGACGGCGTTGATGCGCACGCCGCGCGGCGCCAGCTCGGCCACCAGATAGCGCACCAGGCTCTCGGCCATCGCCTTGCCGACGCCCAGCGCCGCATAGTTGGCCTGCGGCGTGCGCGCCCCGGCCGACGAGATCAGCACCACGCTGCTCCCCGGCGTCAGCATCGAAAGCCCCGCGCGCGCCACGTAGAGCAGGGCGAGGCCATTCACATGGATCGCCTGCGTGAACCGCTCCAGGTCGGCGTCCAGGAGCGTGGTCGGATAGATCATCGCGGCGCTGTGCACGATGTGCGCCGGCCCGCCATCGGCGACCTCCGCCGCCGCGTGCATCAGCCGCGCCGCCCCCGGAATCGTCCCCACATCCGCCCGCACTGCACTCACCCGCGCTCCGGTTGGCGCGAGCGCCGCCATCGCCCTCTCCGCCGCCGCCTCATCGGCGACATAGCCGAGCACGAGCGCTTCGCGGGGGCGGGCGAGGCGGCTCGCGATGGCGAGGCCGATGCCCTTCGTTCCGCCGGTGATGATGGTGGTCATGGAGCGCGTTCCTCGCGGTGACGACGCGCTTGCCATAGCGCCCGGCCTGCGCTGAGCCGAGCGATCTTCGCCTTTGGCGCGTGGCTACCCCGTCAGCATCTTCACGCCCACGATCGCCAGCATCACCCCCAGCGCCGTGCGCAGGGCGGCTTCGGGGGAGAAGCGGGCGGCGATGCTGCCGAGGATGACGCCGGGGATCGAGCCCAGGAGGAGGGTGCCGAGCAGGCCGAAGTTGATGTCGCCCAGCCACCAGTGGCCGAGGCCGGCCAGCAGCGTCAGCGGCACGGCGTGGGCGACGTCGGTGCCGACGATCTTCAGGGTCGCCAGGCGCGGGTAGAGGAAGGCCAGCGCGACGGCCCCGAGCGCGCCGGCGCCGACGGACGAGAGCGCCACCAGCGCGCCGACGACGAAGCCGGTGAGGATGGTCAGGCCCGCCGAGGTGCGCAGGCCGAAGTCGGGGCTGCGGCGCGTCGCCAGGTCCACCAGCCATTTCTTCAGGAAGAGGAGCGTTGCGCTGATCAAAAGGGCGATGGCCAGCGTGAGCGAGATCAGCTTGGTGGTGGCGTGGCTGGCGGCGCCGAAATGCTGCAGGGCCAGGATGACGATCACGGTGGCGGGCAGGCTGCCGAGGGCCAGCAGGCCGACGATCTTCCACTCGATCGACCGGGCGAAGCCGTGGATCGACGTGCCCACCGTCTTCGTCGCGGCGGCGTAGAGCAGGTCGGTGCCGACCGCGGTCGCGGGATGGATGCCGAAGAGCAGGATGAGCAGCGGCGTCATCAGCGAGCCGCCGCCGACGCCGGTCAGCCCGACCAGGATGCCGACCACCAGGCCGGACAGGATGTAGAGCGGGTGCGCGACCAGCCCGTGCAACAGATCCATCGAGACGCCCCCGCGGAATTGACCGAATGGACCTTATTCCTATCAGTTTGATAGGTGATCATCAGAAATCCTGGGATCGCCATCAGCCGCGCGCCGGCATGCGCATCGGCGCGGCGGACCGACAGAGGGCCGCTTGCGCTGGGCGCCCCTGACCGCCGATAACCTGTCCCGCCACGGCCGCACCCACTGGCGGCCAGCCAACCATTCAGACGAGGACCACCCATGGCCGACGAGCCGCAGCAGATTTCCCTTGGCGCGCATCTGACCGAGCTGGCGAAGGAGCGGCCGGACCGGCCGGCGGTCACCGATCAGTATCGGACCGTCACCTGGGCGGCGCTCGATCGGCGCACCAATCGCATCGCCCGCGGGCTGGAGAAGGCCGGCGTGAAGCAGGGGGACCTGGTCACCATCGGCCTGCCCAACGGCGTCGACTTCATCGAGGCCTGCTATGGCCTGTGGAAGGCCGGCGCGACGCCGCAGCCGATCTCCTACCGCCTGCCGGCGCACGAGGCCGAGGCGGTGATGGCGCTGGCCGAGACGCCGCTCCTCCTCGCCAAGGACACCATTGAGAGCGCGCGGCCGCGCTACGACGTCGATGCGCTGCTGGCGCTCTCCGACGACGACAGCCCGGTCGAGGACAAGATCGCGCCGATCTACAAGGCGCCCACGTCTGGCGGGTCGACCGGGCGGCCGAAGCTCATCCTCTCCGGCGGGCCGGGGGTCGTCATGCGCGGTCAGGCGGTGGGCGGCTACCGCACGAGCGGCGACGACGTGATGATCATGCCCGGGCCGCTCTACCACAACGGGCCCTTCACCTCCTCGTTCGGCGGGCTGAACGTCGGCGCGCACCTGGTCGTGCTGCCGCGCTTCGACGCCGAGGCGACGCTGCGCGCAGTCGACGAGCACAAGGGCACCTGGATGTACCTGGTGCCGACCATGATGAGCCGCATCTGGCGCCTGCCCGAGGAGGTGCGCCTGAAGTACGACGTCAGCTCGCTGAAGACGGTCTGGCACCTGGCGGCGCCGTGCCCGCCGTGGCTGAAGGAGGCCTGGATCCACTGGCTGGGGCCGGAGGTGATCATGGAGCTCTACGCCGGCACCGAGGCGCAGGCCGTCACCATCATCACCGGCCAGGAGTGGCTGGAGCACCGCGGCTCGGTGGGCAAGGTGGCGTTCGGCGAGATGGCCGCCTTCGACGCGAACGGCGACCGGCTGCCGCCGGGCGAGATCGGCGAGGTCTACATGCGCCGCCCCGAGGGCATGCCGGCCTCGTACCAGTACCGCGGCGCCTCTGCGCGCACGCTGCCGGGCGGCTGGGAGAGCCTGGGCGACATCGGCTCGTTCGACGAGGACGGCTACCTCTATCTGGCCGACCGGCGCACCGACATGATCCTGGTGGGCGGCTCCAACGTCTATCCGGCCGAGATCGAGGCGGCGCTGGACGAGCACCCGCTGGTGCAGTCGAGCGCGGTGATCGGCCTGCCGGACGAGGAGATGGGCAACGTCATCCACGCCATCGTCCAGCCGCGTGAAGGCCTGACCGAGGAGGCGCTGCGCGAACACCTGCGCGGCATGCTGGTCACCTACAAGCAGCCGAGAACCTACGAGTTCGTCACCGAAAACATCCGCGACGACGCCGGGAAGGTGCGGCGGACGGCGCTGCGGGACGAACGCATCGCGAGGATGAAAGCGGCGGAGGAAGGGTAAGGGGCGCGGCCACCCGCCCCGCACCCCTCGACCGTCATGGCCCGACTTGTTCGGGCCACCCATGATCACCGACTCCGATCTGGTGTTCATGGCTCCCCGGCACTCCGCTTCGCTCCGGCCGAGGATGACGGATGTTGATGGGCGCCCGGGTTCAGAACCACATATCCGCCACGCACTTTCCGTCGCGGGGCAGGTCCTCCATGGTCGTCAGGCCGTCGAAGTGGTCGATGGGGATGTGGGCGATCGCGTCCGGGTCGTCGGCCAGGCGCAGGTTGATGCCCATGCGCCGGCGGCCGTCGGGCTGCAGCTTTTTGGCGCGCCACCAGGTCACGCAGGCGCAGGTGGGGCAGAAGTGGAACTCGTTCCACTCGCCGCGTTCGTAGAACCGCGTCTCGCCCGAGGTGGCGATCACCCCGCCCTCATAGTCGTAGATCCAGAGCGTCCCATACCGCCGGCAGATCGTGCAGTTGCAAGCCGTCGCCCCTTCCGGCTCCGCATCGAACGTCCACCTCACCCCGCCGCAATGGCAACTGCCGCTGATCATGGCTTAAGTCCTTACAGCGTCCTTCTCCCCCTGCGGGAGAAGGTGGCCCCCGAAGGGGGTCGGATGAGGGGTCGCGCCGAGCTGGCTCATAGGCTCGACGGCGGCGCGGATGAGGCGCCGAACGGTCTCGGGCTCATTGGCGATCAACGCGTTCGGAACGCGCAACACACGAAAGCCCTGCGCGCGCAGCCAGGCATCGCGGAGCGCGTCGCGCTCGGCGTGAAGCGCGTGGAAGAACTCCCCATCGGCTTCGACAATCAACCGGTGGCGGAGGCAGAGGAAGTCCACGACATACGGGCCGATGGCGACCTGTCGCCTGAATTTGACATCGCCGACACGCCGGTCGCGCAGCATCGACCAAAGCCTGGCCTCGTTGGAGACGGGCGCTTTGCGCATGCGGCGAGCGGCGTTCTGGGCAGCGGTCGGCATGCCGGAACAATACAGGAACGGCGGTGGCAGCGGAAGCGGTGGTCGTTGAGAGCGGAGCGCGACCCCTCATCCGTCTGCTGCGCAGCCACCTTCTCCCGCAAGGGGAGAAGGGACTCTGGGCCAAGCGCCGCCGGGCGGGGTAGTGTGGGCTTGCGGACACGGAGGACGACGTCATGGCCAGAGTGGTGATCACCGGGGCGAGCAAGGGTATCGGGTACGAGACGGCGCTGGTGCTGGCGCGGGCGGGGCACAGCGTGGTGGCGGCGATGCGCAAGCCGGGGGCGTGCGATCTCGGCAAGGTGGCCGCGGCCGAGAAGCTCGACATCACCCTCGCCGAGCTGGACGTCGACGACGACGCCTCGGTCAAGCGGCTGTTCGACAAGGAGGCGGCCGCGACGGACGTCCTCGTCAACAACGCCGGCATCTACTCGATCAACGCCGTCGAGGACGAAACCCTCGAGCACTTCCAACAGGTGATGAACACCAACTTCTTCGGCACGCTGCGTTGCTGTAAGGCGGTGGCGCCGGCCATGCGGCAGAAGCGGGCCGGGCTGATCATCAACGTCACATCCATCGCCGGCCGCATCGTCGGGCCGGGCGCCGGCGCCTATTCGGCCTCGAAGTTCGCCACCGAAGGGATGAGCGAGGCGCTGGCGCAGGAGCTGTCGGCGTTCAACGTGCGCGTCGCCGTCGTCCAGCCGGGCATCATCGCCACCCCGATGACCATCGAGAATCTGCCGGTGCCGAAGCCCGGCAGCGTCTATCCGCATGGCGGCCGCATGCGCGCCTTCTACGGGGCGACGCCGGCGAGCGGCCCGGCGCCGACCGTGGTCGCCGACGCCATCCGCGACATCATCGACGGCAAGATCACCGACTTCCGCACGCCCGTTGGCCCCGACGCGCTCCCATTCCTCGGGCTGCGTTTCGGCATGACCGACGAGGCCTGGATCGCCATGAGCGACAGCCTGGACGACGACGTCTACTTCGACCGCTTCCTGGCGGTGTCGGGCATGGATTTGCGGCCCCAGTAAGCGCGGGCGCGCGTTCTAGGCCCGTGCCTCCAGAACCATGTTGAACGGGCCCTCTGTCGCCCGGCGCACGCGGGTGAAGCCGCCGGAGCGGATGACCTCGGCCAGCTTGGCCTCGCCGGCTTGCGCGCCGAGGCCTTCGCCGACCTCCTGGTCCAGCGAGGTCGGGACGCACAGCATGGTCGAGGCGTTGTAGTAGAGCCGGCCCACAGGGTTCATGTTGTCCGCCGGGCGATCGCCGGCGATGGGTTCGACGACCATCCAGGATCCGTCTTCCTTGAGGATGCGCCGCATGTGCGTGGAGCAGCCCCGGGGGTCGCCCATGTCGTGCAGGCAGTCGAAGCAGGTGACGAAGTCGAAGTCGGTTTCGGCGATCTCCTTGGCCGTCGCCGCCTCGAAGCGCACCCGGTCGCCGACGCCGTGCGCCCGGGCGTGCTGGCGCGCCTCCTGGATCGACGGCTCGTGGAAATCGAAGCCGACGAAGCGGCTCTTGGGAAACGCGTCGGCCATCAGCAGGGTGGAGAAGCCCACGCCGCAACCGACGTCGGCGACCTTGGCGCCGGCGTTCAGCTTGTCGACCACGCCATCCAGGGCCGGCAGCCAAGCCTGCACGATGTTGTTCACGTACCCCGGCCGGAAGAAGGCGCCGGTCGCACAGAAGAGGCACCCCGCGGTGTCGCCCCATCGCACGCCGTTCCCGGTGCGGAACGAGGCCTCGACCTTCGGCTCGCCCTCGATCATGGCCGCCACGAGGTCGAACGCGCCGGCGAGGTAGACCGGGCTGTCCTTCATCGCGAACACCATCGCCTGGTGCGGCGCGAGCGAGAACTGTCCGGAGGCCGGGTCGTAGTCGACATAGCCGTTCGCCGCCTGGGCCAGCGCCCACTCGCGCACGTACCGCTCGGTCAGGCCGCCGGCGCGTTTCGCCAGCTCGTCCGACGTCGCCGGCCCGCCGTCGTGCAAGGCGTCGAAGAGGCCGAGGCGAAGCCCGATGCGCACCGTCGGCACGCTGAACGCGCCGCCGAGATCGCCGAGCATCTTGCCGATGAATTCGTTGAGCTTGCTTTCGTCGAGCTGGGCCATGTCAGCTCTCCCCCAGTTTGACCGCGCGCGATCATACTACGGGCGCGCCGGCGCCCGGCCTCACATCGGCGTGCACCCCGACCGGCCCGGAGGTTCGCGAGACGTTACCCTCGCCCCCGCCAAGAGCGGGGGCGAGGGTTGGCGGCTAGTGGCGGAAGATCGCCGCGTTCGAGGGGTCGCTCGGCATTTCCCGGTACTGGCGCAGCTCGTTGCGGCCGACGACCATGTGGTGGACCTCGTCCGGGCCGTCGGCGATGCGCAGCGTGCGCGTCGAGGTGTACATCTGGGCCAGCGGCGTCTTTTGGCTGACGCCGAGCGCGCCGTGCATCTGGATCGCCTGGTCGATGATCTCGCAGACGCGCACCGGCACCATGGCCTTGACCATGTGGATCCAGATGCGGGCTTCCTGATTGCCGAGGACGTCCATCGCCTTGGCCGCCTTCAGCACCATCAGGCGCATGGCCTCGATGTCGATGCGGGCCTTGGAGACGATCTCCATGTTGCCGCCGAGCTGGATGATCGGCTTGCCGAACGCTTCACGCGTCAGCCCGCGCGTCACCATCAGGTCCAGCGCCTTCTCCGCCTGGCCGATCGCCCGCATGCAGTGGTGGATACGGCCCGGGCCAAGCCGCAGCTGGCTGATCTCGAAACCGCGGCCCTCGCCCAACAGCATGTTCGACGCCGGCACGCGGGCGTTGTCGAATATGATGTGCATGTGGCCGTGCGGCGCGTCCGGATTGCCGAACACGCTCATCGCCTCGACGATCTTCACGCCGGGCGTGTCGGTCGGCACCAGGATCTGCGACTGGCGAAGGTTCGGCGGCCCCTCGGGGCTCGTCTGCACCATGGTGATCATGATCTTGCAGCGCGGGTCGCCGGCGCCGGAGATGTAGTGCTTCTCGCCGTTGATCACGTACTCGTCGCCTACTAGGGTGGCGCGGGTGTTGACGTTCTTGGCGTCGGACGAGGCGGCGTTCACCTCGGTCATCGCGAAGGCCGAGCGGATCTTGCCGGCCAGCAGCGGCTCCAGCCACTGTTTCTTCTGTTCCGGCGTCCCGACGCGCTCCAGCACCTCCATGTTGCCGGTGTCCGGCGCGGCGCAGTTCATGCACTCCGAGGCCATGGGGTTCTTGCCCAGCTCGACGGCGATGTAGGCGTAGTCGAGGTTGGAAAGGCCCTCGCCGGTCTCGGCGTTCGGCAGGAAGAAGTTCCACAGGCCCTCGGCCTTGGCCTTGTCCTTGGCTGTTTCCAGCACCTCCAGCTGGCCGGGGGCGTAGGACCAGATGTCGGTCTTGCCTTCGCCCAGCCGGCGGAACTCCGCGCTCATCGGGTTCACCGTCTCGCGGATGAAGCGCCTCACGTGCTCCAGCAGCGGCAGCGCCTTGGCCGACATGCGCAGGTCGTTCAGCTCGTCCTGCGGATTGAGATTGAAGGACGACTGCGCCCGTTCCTGGACTTCGCTCACTGGTCACTCTCCTGCTGTTGGCCCGCGATCATCTTTGGCGCCTCGGGCGCAGAAATCAAACAACTGTTTGAGGGGGCGGCGGCGCGCGGTGGCGTTGGAAGCGCCAAGGTCGCCACCACTTTCCCTTGCTCCGAGCTCAGGCCGCTAGCTAGCTAGGGGGCGTGATCGGGGGCGCGTGCGCATGGAGATGAAAGGCAAGGGCGGGCTCTTTCCGTTCCAGCTGCTGTGGGTGATCCCGACCGCGGCCATCTTGACGCTCAGCCTCGGCGTCTGGGGATGGCTCAGCCATCAGACGCGGCTCGATGATGCGCTCTATCGCTCGCTGGCGCTCTTCGAGATCAACAACGAAAGCTACATTCACGGCGTCGGCGCCACCGACTGGCGCTTCCTCATCGCGCGCTGGACCGGCGCCGCCGCGGTGATCACCAGCCTGCTGGCGCTGGCGGCGTTGCTGCACGAACAGCTGGCGACGGCCCTGGCGCGCTGGACCAAGCAGGCGGTGGTGGTGATCGGCGCCGCCGAACGCGCGTCCGGCGCGTTCGAGGTCGCGCGGCGACAGAAGCGCTCGGCCCTTTGGCTGGGGGCCCCCGCATTCGGCACAGCAGGATTCTCGGCCATCGCGCTCGAGTGGCCGGCCGGCGAGCGGATGCGCACGGTCGCCGCCCACGTCTGGAGCGCCGACCACGTGCTGGTGGCGGAGGCCAACGACGCCGACGCGCTGGCGCTGGCGAAGGCCGTCCGCAAGGCGGCGGCCAAAGCCCGGATCACCCTTTTGATGAACGACACGCACCTGGCCGAGGAGGTGGCCGTCACCTTGAACGACGCGCGCACCCGCGTGCTCTCGGCGGGCCAGGTGGCCGCTCGCGCGCTGCACACCGCGCATCCGCCCTTCGTGACCGCGCAGCGCGAAGGCCAGCCGCGCATCCATGCGCTGATCGTCGGTTTCGGCACGGTCGGCCAGGCGATCCTGCAGGACCTGGTCATGAACTGCCGCACCACATACCTGGAGCTGCCCCGCATCGTCGTGATCGACCCGGCGGCCAAGGCGATCGAGGGCGTGCTCAAGGTCGAGGCGCCGGAGCTCGACCGGTGCGCGGAGTGCGTCTTCATCGACGGCGAGATCGGCCGCGAGGCGGTGAGGCCCGACCCCGCCGACATCGCCGCGGCGCTCGCGGCCGGGGGGCCGCTGACCACCGCCTACGTCAGCCTTGGCGACGACGCCGCGGCCCTGTCGACGGCGGCGATCCTGCAATCGCTGCTGCGCGGCGCCGGGGTCGCCCGCCCGCCGATCTTCGTGCGGCTCCGCGAAGCGGGCGTGCTTTCGCTTTCACCCGACGACCGCGGCGACAGCCTCAGGGCCTTGACGCCCTTCGGCGACATTCAGGCGGTGCTGGCGGGGAGCGAGTTCCTGGCCGCCGAGCCGGACGATGCGGCGCGCGCGCTGCATGACGCCTACCGCGCATCGCTGCCGCCGGAGCGCCTGAACGATCCGGCCTCGCGCGCCTGGGAGAGCCTGGACGAGACCTACCGTCAGGCGAACCGCCGGGCCGCCGCGCATATTCCGGCTTTGCTGGCCAGCGCCGGGATCGCGCTCGACCCGAAAGCCGCCGGCCTGCCGCGAGCCGACAGGCCGCTCTTCGCCGACGCGGCGGAGCTCGAAAGGCTGGCCGAGCTCGAGCATGAGCGGTGGTGCGCGGAGCGGCGGATGGACGGCTGGCGCGCCTGCGCTCTGGGCGAGAAGCAGGACAAGCTGCGCCGCCTGCATCCGGACCTCCGCTCCTACGGCGAGCTGTCGGACGCGACCAAAGAGTACGACCGCGTGATCGTGCGCCAAACCCAGGCGATCTGCACCGGCGTCGCCAATCCGCGGGCGCGAGGGTCTTGAGGTGGCGCTCTTGAGCCCCCTGGGCTAGGGCGGGCGCTTCGCTGAGCGGAGCTGAAGCGCCATGACGGGCGGACCTCTCGCCGACATCCGGGTGATCGAACTCGGCACGCTGATCGCCGGGCCGTTCTGCGGCCAGATCCTGGCCGACTTCGGCGCCGAGGTGATCAAGCTCGAGGACCCCGCCGGCGGCGATCCGATGCGCGCCTGGGGCCGCAGCCTGCCAAAAGGCCACTCGCCATGGTGGCCGGTGATCGGGCGCAACAAGAAGTCGGTGACGCTGAACCTGCGCTCGCCGGAAGGGCAGGGGATCGCCCGCAGCCTGATCGCCGGCGCCGACGTCGTGATCGAGAACTTCCGGCCCGGGACGATGGAGAAGTGGGGCCTCGCCTACGAGAGCCTGGCGGCCCAGAACCCGGGCCTCGTCATGGCGCGCGTCTCTGGCTTCGGCCAGACGGGACCCTACGCCACACGCGCCGGCTACGGCCTGATCGGCGAGGCGATGGGCGGGCTGCGCCACATCACCGGCGAACCCGACCGGCCGCCCGCGCGCGCCGGCCTCTCGATCGGCGACAGCCTGGCGGCCGCCCACGCGGCGATGGGCGTTCTGATGGCGTTGCACGTGCGCGCTTCGACCGGCCGCGGGCAGGTGGTGGACGCGGCCATCTATGAAAGCGTGCTGGCGATGACCGAGAACCTGGTCACCGAGTACGACCTCACCGGCTACGTGCGCGAGCGCTCCGGCTCGATCCTGCCCGGCATCGCCCCGTCCAACGTCTATCCGGCGGCCAACGGCGAGATGATCCTGATCGGCGGCAACGGCGATACGGTCTTCGCGCGCCTGTGCGAGGCCATGGGCCAGCCGGCGCTGAAGGACGATCCGCGCTATGTCGATCACGCCAGCCGCGGCGTGAACCAGGCGGAGCTCGATGCGCTGATCGGGGCCTGGACGGTGGAGCGGACTCTGGACGACCTCCTCGTGCTTCTCGAAGCCCACGGCGTGCCCTCGGGGCGCATCTACCGCGCCCCCGACATGCTGACCGATCCGCAGTACGCGGCGCGCGAGGCGATCGTCGAGACGGCGCACCCCGTGTTCGGCAAGGTGAAGATGCAGAACGTCTTCCCCAAACTCAGCGAAACCCCCGGCGCGGTGCAGTGGCCCGGCCCCGCCCTCGGCGAACACACCGACGTGGTGCTCTCCGGCATCCTCGGCCTGACGCCCGACAAGCTCGCCAGCCTGAGGGCCGCCGGGGTGATCTGACGCTCAGGGGCGGAGACGGGAACGTCCTCAGCTCAGGGCCTGTGCGGCATTGATTTCGTCATCATTCGATGACATCGTTCGTGCCTAGAAGGAGGCCGTGATGAGAACGACGTTGGCGCTGGACGACGACCTCATGGCCAAGGCGGCGGCGTTCACCGGCTTGCGCGAGAAGTCGGCGCTGGTGCGCGAAGCGTTGCGCGCGTTGATCGAGCGCGAGAGCGCGCGTCGGCTGGCGCGTCTGGGCGGCAGCGAGCCGGACCTCAGGGCCCCGCCGCGGCGGCGCGCCAAGCGGGCGTGATCCTCGCCGACACGTCCGTCTGGGTCGAGCATCTGCGCGTCGGTGACGCGACGTTGGCCCGCCGTCTTGCGGACGGCCTGGTGCTCGCGCATCCCTTCGTCATCGGGGAACTCGCCCTCGGCAACCTGCGTCGGCGCGCGACCCTGCTCGCCGACCTGGCCGACCTGCCCGCCGCGGAGGTCGCGACTCCCGGCGAGGTTCTGGCGTTCGTCGAGCGCGAGGCGCTGGGCGGCCGCGGAATCGGCTACGTCGACGCGCACCTTCTGGCGGCGGCGCGCCTGAGCGCCGCGACCTTGTGGACGCGCCACCGCCGTCTGCATGCGGTCGCCCAAACCCTCGGCCTAGCGGTCTGAGCGCGTCGGCGGCCGCGCCAACGGCCGCCCACTGTGGCGCTGGCGCATCCATTGGCGCGCGGACTCGCGCTAAAGCTTGGCTGGAGAGGACGCACGGCGATTCTGGCGCGGACGGACAAATTGAAGGCGGGCGTCAAGATGGGCGCCGGCGCGGTGCTGGCGCGCTATCTGCGGCCGGAAGGCCGGCGCTTGTCCGCGCTCGCCGTGTTCATGCTCGCCGGCATCGCCGGCCAGCTCGTCTCGCCACCGCTGATGGGCCGGTTCATCGACACCGTCGTCAAGGGCGGCCGGCACACGTTGCTGACGCCCCTGTTCGTCATCGCCGGCCTCTATATCGCCGCTGCGATCGCGACCCAGCTCTTCCAGATTGGCGCGACCTACTTCTCGGCCCAGCTGGCCTGGAGCGCCACCAACCGCATGCGGCGGGACCTCGCCACGCACGTCCTGCACCTCGACATGAGCTACCACACGGGCACCTCGCCCGGCGACATCATCGAGCGCGTGGACGGCGACGTCGCCGCGCTGGCCAATTTCTTCTCCCAGTTCGTCCTGCAGGTCGTCGGCGGGGGCTTGCTGCTCATAGGCATCATGGTCGTGCTGGTCGTGGTGGTCGACTGGCGCATCGGCGTTGCGCTGGGCGCGGTGGCGCTGGTCGCGGGGCTGGTGATGTTCGCCATGCGCAACGTGGCGCGCGATCAGTGGGAGCGCTTGCGCGACGCTTTTTCGGCCTTCTCGGCGTTCCTCGAGGAACGGCTGGCGGGCCTCGATGACGTGCGCGCCAACGCCGGCGGCGCGCACGTGATGCGCCGCTTCCGCGCCCTGACGGACGAGCTCGCCGCGTCCAACATCGCCGCTTCGCGCCGCGGACCGTGGGTCTGGCTGGTTCCGATCGGCATCTTCTCCATCGGCCTCACCGTCGCGCTCGGGCTCGGCGGGCGTCTCTACCTGATGCACGGGCTGACGATGGGGACGCTGGTGACCTCGCTGTTCCTCGCCGGCATGATGCAAAATCCGGTGCTGCAGATCGGCAGCCAGCTGCAGCAGTTCCAGACCGCCGCGGCGAGCCTGGAGCGCATCCGCGGCCTGCTCGCCCTCCACCCGACGCTGGAAGGCGGCCCGGGCGTCGGCTGGGACGACGCGCGCACGGCCGCGCCCAACGTCGCCTTCGAGCACATCGACTTCGCCTATCGCGCCGACACGCCGGTGCTGAAGAACGTCTCCATCGAGGTGAAACCGGGCGAGGTGCTTGGCCTGCTCGGTCGCACGGGCAGCGGAAAGACCACCCTGACGCGTCTGCTCTTCCGGCTCTACGATCCCGTCGGCGGACGCATCGCGCTGGACGGCGAGGACATCCGCGGAGCGACGCTCGAAGAGCTGCGCGGCCGCATCGGCCTCGTCACGCAAGAGGTGCAGCTGTTCGACGCCTCGGTCCGCGACAACGCCACGCTGTTCGATCCGAACGTGCCCGATGCACGCATCGTCGAGGTGCTGACCGATCTTGGCCTTGGCGGGTGGCTGGAGCGCCAGCCCCGCGGCCTGGACGCCGTGCTCACCGCCGGCGGCGGCCTCTCCGCCGGCGAGGCGCAGTTGCTCGCCTTCGCCCGCGTGTTCCTGAAGGACCCCGGCCTGGTGGTGCTCGACGAGGCGTCGTCGCGGCTCGACCCGGCCTCCGACCTCCTGATCGAACGGGCGCTCGACAAGCTGCTCGGCGGGGGCAAGGGCGCGGCGCGCCGCACCGCCATCATTATCGCGCACAAGCTCTCCACCGTCGGACGCGCCGACCGCATCGTCATCCTCGACCACGGCCGCGTGTTGGAGGCGGGTGAGCGCACGGCGCTCGAGGCCGACCCCAGCTCGACCTTCGCCAAACTGCTGAACGCCGGCATGGAAGAGGCCCTGGCATGAGCCTGTTCGCGGCCGTCGATCCGGCCGAAACCGGGCCGTTGCCGCCGGCGCCGCCGCGGCAGGTCGCGTTTCGCCAGACGCTCCGGCTGGCGCGCGCGCGGCCGGTGCTGTTCGCGGTCGGCCTTGGGCTCTATGGCGTCTTCTATGCGATGCAGCTGCTGCCGGCGCTGGTCCAGCGACAGGTGATCAGCGCGCTCAGCGGGCACGCGCATATCGGCCTGAACCTTTGGACCCTGATCGGGCTCTACTTCGCGGCGCTGATCGCGCCGCTGTTCGCCTACTTCTTCGCCACCTGGACCTACCAGGCCTTCTCGACCCTCTCGCGCATGATGGTGCGGACCAACATGCTGGCGTGGATGATGTTCGCCCAGGGCCCAAGGCCGCCGCGCGGCACCGCCGGTGAGGCGCTCAGCCGCTTCCGCGACGACGTGAACGAGACGCTGTCCTTCATGGAGGGATGGTCCGACACGTTCGGCCAGGCGCTGTCCGCCACCTTGGCGCTGATCATCATGTGGCGGATCGATCAGACCGTGACCCTGGCTGTGATCGCGCCGATGCTGGTCGTCGTCGTCGTCACGCAGCGCATCACCGCCGGCATCCACAAGTACAGCCGCGTCGCCCGCGAAGCCGACGCGCGCGTCACCTCCTTCGTCGGCGAGATGTTCACCGCCGTGCAGGCGATCCGCGTGGCGAGCGCCGAGGACCGCATCCTCGGCCGGCTGCAGGCGCTGAACGACGAGCGACGCAAGACCTCGGTCCGCTACCAGGTCTACGTCTCGCTGCTCGACACGTTCGGCGTCGGGACCTCCAGCCTCGCGGCCGGCCTTGTCCTCTTGCTGGCGGCGAGCGCCATGCGCGACGGCCGCTTCACGGTCGCCGACTTGGTGCTGTTCGTCCCCTATGTCATCCAGGCGACCTCGGCCCCCCGATGGATGGGGCGGCTCCTGGCCCGCAAGCGCACCGCCGACGTGGCGCTGATGCGCATCAGCCGGCTGCTCGGCGACGCGCCGGAGGTCGCCGTCACCGCAGCTCGCCCGGCCGCGCCGCACCCGCAAGCGCCGCAGCCTCTCGATGTGCTCGAGGTGCGCGGCCTCACCGCCCTTTATCCGACCTCCGGCCAGGGCGTGCACGACGTCGACCTTGTGCTCCGCCGCGGCGAGGTGGTCATCGTCACGGGCCGGGTCGGGGCGGGCAAGACGACGCTGCTCAAGGCCGTGCTCGGGCTCATCCCGATGGACCGCGGCGCGGTCCTCTGGAACGGCGCGCCGGTCGCCGATCCCTCCACATTCATGACGCCGCCCCACGTCGCTTACACCGCCCAGTCGCCGCGCCTCTTTACCGAGAGCCTCCGCGACAACATCAACATGGGCATCGCGCCCGACGAGGCGAACGTCGAGCGCGCCGTGCGGCTGGCGGTGCTCGAGGACGACCTCGGGCAACTGACGGCGGGGCTGGACACGCTGGTCGGCACCCGCGGGGTCACCCTGTCGGGCGGCCAGGTGCAGCGGGCCGCCGCGGCGCGCATGTTCGCCCGCAAGCCGGACCTGCTCGTCTTCGACGACGCCTCCAGCGCCATCGACGTTCGCACCGAGCATACGTTCTGGGAGCGTATGTTCGCGTCCGGCGAGCACACTTGCCTCGCCGTCTCTCACCGTCTCGAGGCCTATCGGCACGCGACCGAGATCTTGGTGCTGGACGAGGGCCGCATCGCCGCCCGCGGCACGCTGCGCGAACTCCTGCGCGACAGCCCGTTGTTCCGCGACGTCTGGCACGAGATCGCCCACGCCCACGCCGAGTCCGCCCACGCGCCCGAGCCGGCCGAGTGACCGACCCGCCGCCGCCGCTGGCGCTGGCGCGGCGCATGAAGGTGACGGGCGCGCTTCTGCTCACGCTCTCGGCGGTGACGCCGGCGGCCTCCGTCTATGTGGTCATCCCGGGCATCCTTGTGCAGGCGGGGTCCGGCGCGTTTCTGGCGCTGGCCGCCGGCGCGCTCGTGGGGCTGGCCGTCGCCTTCGTCTACGCCGAGCTCAGCTCCGCCCATCCGCTGGCCGGCGGCGAATATTGCCTGATCGGCCGCACGCTGGGGACGCCGGTCGGCTTCACCTACCTGGCCATGAACGCGATCGCCTCCGGCTTCGGCGTGCCGGTGCTGTCGCTCGGCGCGAGCACCTACCTGGCCGCGGTCTGGCCGGGCCTGCCCAACATACCGGTCGCGGTCGGCATGATCGGGTTCGCGACGCTGCTCGGCCTGCTCAACATCCGCACCAACGCGCTGGTGACGGGCGCCTTCCTCGCGGTCGAACTCGTGCTGCTGGCGGTGCTGGCGACGCTGGGCTTCGCCCATCCGAGCCGCGGCCTCGAGGCGCTCGCCATCCACCCGCAGATGCTGGCGCCGAGCGGCATTCTCACGACCGCGCCGGTGGTCGCGATCGGCCTGGCCACCACCGTCGCCATCTTCGCCTACAACGGCTTCGGCGCGGCCGTCTATTTCAGCGAGGAGATGGTCGGCGCGCCGGCGCGCGTCGCCCGCACCATCATCCTGGCGCTGCTGGTCACCGTCGCCTTCGAGTTCATCCCCACCGCCGCCGTCCTCCTGGGCGCGCCGGACCTCAGGAGCCTGCTGGCCTCGGCCAACCCGTTTGGCGACTTCGTGCTCCAGCGCGGCGGCCGCGCGCTCTCGACCGTCGTCAGCCTCGGCGTGGCGCTCGCGATCGTAAACGCTGTCATCGCCATCGTGCTCGTCTATGCGCGCTTCTTCTATGCGACCGGGCGCGACCGCGCCTGGCCGGCGCCGGTGAACGCCGCGCTCACCCGCCTGCACCCCAGGTTCCATTCGCCCTGGGTCGCGACCCTGCTCGCCGGCGGCATGGCGATGGCCGGTTGCTTCCTGCCGTTCCAGCTGTTGCTGGTGCTGAACGGCACGGCGGTCGTCGCCACCTACGCGCTTCTCTGCGTGGCCGCGATCGTCGGCCGGCGGAACGGCACGACGGGCATGCGCGCCTACCACATGCCGCTCTTCCCGCTCGCGCCGGTGCTCGGGCTGGGCGCGCTCGCCTATGTGGTCTACGCCGACTGGATCGACGTGAGCGTCGGGCGGCCGAGCCTGATCGCGACGGCCGCCATGCTGGCCGTCGGCGCCATCTATGCGCTGGCCATGCGCCGGGCGCGCGGGCCGGGCTGGACGATCGCGGGGCCGGCGGAGGAGGCCGAATGAGCGAGCCCTGCGATCTGACCGCGACCGCCGCCCGGGCCATGATCGGGGCCAAGCGCCTCTCGGCCCGCGAGCTCCTGGAAAGCTGCATCGCCCGCATCGAGGCCGTCGATCACGCCGTCAACGCCGTGGTGGCGCGCGACTTCGAGCGGGCGCGCATCGCCGCTGCGGCCGCCGACGAGGCGACGGCGAGGGGCGAGGCCCTGCCGCCGCTGCACGGCCTGCCGGTGGGCGTGAAGGACCTGGACGATGTCGGCGGGCTGCGCACCACCTACGGCAGCCCCATCTTCCGCGACCACCTCCCGGCGGCCGACTGCGGCATGGTCGAGCGGATCAAGGCGGCCGGCGGCATCGTGGTCGGCAAGACCAACACGCCGGAGTGGGGCGCCGGCGCCAACACCCGCAACGCCGTCTATGGCGCGACCGGCAATCCGTTCGACCCGGCGAAATCGGCGGCCGGCTCGTCCGGCGGCTCGGCGGTCGCTCTGGCGACCGGCATGGCCCCGCTCTGCACCGGCTCCGACACGGGCGGCAGCCTGCGCAACCCGGCGGCCTTCTGCGGCGTGGTCGGCTTTCGCCCGACGCCCGGGCTCGTGCCAAGCGAGCGGCGCCTGCACGGCTGGAACCCGCTCTCGGTGCTGGGGCCGATGGGCCGCACCGTCGCCGACGCCAGCCTCCTGCTCGCCGGCATGGTCTCGGACGACGCGCGCGATCCGCTGGCGACGACCATCCACGGCCACATCGTGCGCCGGGGCGCGGAGTTCTCGCCGCCGGCGGCGGCCGACCTCGCGGGCCTCCGCGTCGCCGTCACGCCGGACTTCGGCTTCGCGCCCACCGAACGCCACATCGCCGAGGTGCTGGCCGAGAAGACCGCGCTTTTCCGCCACCGCTTCGCCCGCGCCGACGACGCAACGCCCGACTGCGCCGACGCCGACGAGAGCTTCGAGGTGCTGCGGTCGCTGGGCTACCTGGTCGACCAGCTGCAGCGCGTGCGGACGCGCCCCGCCGACGTCGGCCCGAACGTCACCCGCAACGTAGAGGAGGCGCTCACCTATTCCGCCCAGGACGTCGCCAGCGCGCAGGCGCGACAGACCGCCTACTATCGCCGCTGGCAGGGGTTCTTCGCCGATTACGACCTCATCCTTTCCCCGGCGATCACCACCTCGCCGCGGGCCTGGACCGAGCTCTACCCGGCCGAGATCGACGGGAAGCCGACCCGCACCTACTTCCACTGGCTGGCGCTCGCCTATGCGGTGACGCTCGCCGGACATCCCGCGCTCTCGCTGCCGGTCGGGCTGGACCACGCCGGCATGCCCTTCGGCCTGCAGATCGTTGGGCCGCGCGGCGGCGACTCCCTCGTGCTCGCGGCGGCCGCCGCGCTGGAAGCCCAGCTCGCCGACGACCCGCGCACCGCCCGTCCGGTCCCGGACATCGCCAGGCTGAAAGCCGCGCCGCCGATCAGCGAGAGCCCGAACTTCATCGGCTTCGATTGAGGGCAGGGAGATGCGAATGAGGTCGCTACTGGTCGCTGTGTCGAGTCTGACGGCCGCCGCCTGCACGACCTGCGGACCGGCCGCCGGCGCCGCGCCCCAGATCGAGGTCGAAGCGACGCTGAGCGGCGCTGCGAGCGGTCACGTTGCGCTGGCGCACGCCATCGACGCCGCCGACGCCTGCCGCCTCGCCGGGGCGGCGGCCGCGCATGCCGCAACGGCCTCCGGCGTGGTGGAGACGCCCGACGGCCCGCCGGCCTATCGGTTCCAGCTTGCAGACCGGGGCTACGCCTTCGCGCTCTCGGCGGCGCCCTACGCCGGCGCGCCCACCTTCAACGACGCCAGCAACGCGGGGCTCTGGGTGACCACGCCGGACGGAACTTGGACGCTGCCCACCCAGCCCGAAGCCGGGGTCGGGATCGCGATCAGCTTCGCCGCCGACGGCGGGTCGGGGACGTTCCGGGCCACCGGTCTGGTGCTGATGAAGAACGGCGCTCCGGACAAGGCGGCCAAGCGGCTGGACGTCGCCGGAAGCTGGCGCTGCCAGGCGGGCGCCTGAGCGAGCGCGGCTACGGTGTTCCCGAAAAGCTGTCTCACCGGAGGCGGCCAGGTCAGGCGCCTGGCGCTCGCCCGCGACTAGGGCCTTCGCTTGCCCGCCCGGAGAACGCCGGTCTAGGGTCGCGCGCAACGACGGGGAGGAACCGCGACATGGCCGACAAAGGCCCGGGCTTTCAGCTGCCGGCCAGCATCGACGAGGTCGATCCGGCCTTTATGACCAAGGTGCTGCGCCACTCCGGCGCGATCAGCGCGACCAATGAAGTGATCAGCCAGGAGGAGAAGGGCGTCGGCATGACGGCCGGCTACTTCTCGTCGATCAAGAAGGTGCGCTGCATCTACAAGGAGCCGACAGACGCGCCCACCGACTTCGTGGTCAAGGCCTGGCCTCAGCTCGAGATCATGCCCAAGGAGGCGATCCGGGCGATGTTCGTCAAGGACATCGAGGGCTACCGGCTGCCCGCCGAGCAGTTCTATCCCCGCCCCAAGGCGCATCTCGCCGCCTGCGATCCCGACAACGACCGCTGGGCGCTGGTCATGGAGGACGCCGACGCCTTCGCCGAGCACAAGGTGCACGAGAACGAGCTCACCTTCGAAGAGGTGATGCGCATGATCCCCGGCCTGGTCGACGTCGCCGTCGCCTGGGAGGGCTGCGATGAGGGTCCCAAGGCCGAGAAACTGGCCGCGCTCGGCGTCGATTACTGGGCCTCGCCCGCCAACCTTGCGGTCTTCAAGGCGCAGATGCCGGGCGGCGCGAAGATCTTCGACAAGCTGACCACCATGGGCGACTCCGTCCTGATCGGCGAGCCGTCATGGGACAAGCACCTGGGCGGCCCCGGCATCGTCGAGATGTTCACCCGTCGGGTCGACGCGTTCTACGCGGCCGCGCATCCGTCGAACGGCGCGACCTGCACGCTGTCCCACGGGGACATCCGCGGCGACAATCTCTTCTTCTGCGACGGCAATCCCGACCATCCCTGCGGGTGGCTGGTCATCGACTTCCAGCAGATGTTCCGCGGGCCGATTCCGTCCGATCTCGCCTATCTGATGAGCAGCGGCTCAGTGCTGCCGGAGGTCTACTCGGGCGAAAACCTGACCAAGGTGCTGCGCGCCTTCTACGACCTCTTCATGCAGAAGACGAAGGTCTACAAGGACTACACCTTCGAGCAGTTCCGCGCCGAGTACGCCACCATGTCGGCGATCCTGTTCACCTACTATGTCGGCATGGGCGCGGCCTATTATCAGGCGGGCGCCTACCAGAACGACCTCGGCATGCAGGTCGAGCTGGGCGGGCAGGGGGTGACCGAGGCCGACCTCTCGCCGGAGGACCTGCGACGGCGCATGTGGTGGCGCAAGGCGTTCGCCAATTTCCGCTCCAACTTCAAGACCTTCGACCAGTATCGAGGGTTGCAGGCGATGCCGGAGAACCTCGAAGGCCTCGGTCCCTGGACCGAACTTCCGCCGCACCTGCAGTAGCGCCGTGAGCGATCTCGTCTTCGTCGACTGCGCCGGCGAGCCGGCCGCGGCGCCGCACGCGCATGCGCGTCGCGAGGTGCGGCTGGCCGGCGAACGCGTGCCGGTCATCGACATGCACGCCCACTGCGCCATCCCCGCCGCCATGGCGCTGATGGGCTTCCGCTACCCGACCACCCACAATCCGGCGCGGCCGCAGGTGCTGAAGGTCGACGAGGACCAGATCGCGCCGCGCCTCGCCGCCATGGACGCCCAGGGTATCGATCGCCAGCTCCTGAGCATCAACCCCTTCTGGTACGAGGCCGACGCCGACCTGGCGCGCGAGGTGGTCGAAACGCAGAACGCCGCGCTGGCCGACGTGATCGGCCGCCACGGCGACCGCTTCGCGGCGCTGGGCAGCGTGGCGCTGCAGCATCCGGCGCTGGCCGCCGAGCAGCTGGAGCATGCGGTCCGCCGCCTTGGCCTCAAGGGGGCGCTGGTGGGCGGCAGCGTCGAGGGCGTCGAGCTGGCCGACCGCGCGCTCGACCCGTTCTGGGCCATGGCCGAGGCGCTGGGGGCGCTGATCTTCATCCACCCGCAGGGCGTGCCGGAGCTCGGCCAGCGGCTGGCGGGCAGCGGCGGGCTCGCCAACGTCATCGGCAATCCGCTGGGGACCACCATCGCGCTCTCGCACCTGATCTTCGAGGGCGCGCTCGACCGCCATCCGGCCTTGCGGATCCTGGCGGCGCACGGCGGCGGCTACCTGCCGTCGTACGCGGCGCGCTCCGACGCCGGCATCCGCACCTTTCCCGGCACGTACACGACGCCGCTGAAGAAGCCGCCGACGGCGTACCTGAAAGACCTCTACTACGACACGCTGGTGTTCTCGCCCGAGGGTCTGCGGCATCTGGCGGCCGAGGTGGGCGCGGACCGGCTGATGCTGGGCACCGATTTTCCCTACCCGTGGACCGACCGCGCGGTGGCGCACATCCTGGAGACGCCCGGGCTCAGCGACGCCGACAAGGCCAGCATGCTGGGCGACCTGGCGGCGCGGCTGCTGGCCCTGGGCGCCGCCGGCGCGGCTCAGTAGCCGTACGCCGGGCCCAGCCAGTCGGCGAAGCCGGGGATGCCGGCGCCCAGCCGGTCGCGGCCCTTCAGCGTGCCGCCGAAGTTCCAGCGCAGGCCGACCTTGACCGCGTCGGCGTTGGCGCCGCCGGGGCTCAGCCAGATGTGCTCGTAGTCGGTGAAGAGGCTGATCGGCGAGCGGGGGAACTGGTATTCCGCGCCGAGCCCGGCGGAGTAGGTGGTGGCGGTGAAGCTGGTGGTCGCGCCGCCGCCCGTGCCGCCGCCTTCGCCGCCGCCGGTCGGGGCGCCGGAGCTGCGGTAGGTGGTGGCAAAGCCGCTGCCGGTGAGCTTCAGGCTGAGCCGCGGCTCGACGAAGTACTTGATGTTGACGCGCCCGCCCCAGGTGTCGGTGTCGAGCAGGGTCTCGGTGGCG